>DJFO01000386.1 GCA_002432555.1 Marinagarivorans sp. UBA5870 | reverse complement strand
ACCCTGCAGGCCGCATCGCTGATCGACGAGTACAACGTGTGGACTTTCCCGGTGGTGCTTGGGCATGGCAAGCGTCTGTTCGGCGCAGCCGCAAAACCCGCCGCGCTCCGGCTGATTCGCACAGCAAACACGAGCACGGGGGTGGTGATGAGTACCTATGCACCCGCAGGTGATATACCCCCAGGTTCTTTTGTAACCACCGATCCCAGTGAGAAGGAATTGGCTCGACGTAAGAAGTTGGCGCAAGAGGAGGCGTAATGGGCCGGGGTGGCCCATGCCGCTGGTGATCGCCGTCATTTTGCCGGGAGTCATTCTCTGATGTCGGTAGAAATAAAGCGCGCACTGGCGAACAGCCGTCTAGGGCAAATCGATTTTTCTGCAGTTTTCATCTATTGGGCTTTGAATGCTCTCATTTCCGACCAAGTTCAAATTACAAGTCGCTGGGGAACTCGTTGAATATGCACGCTCCGGCGATGGTCCCGCCACCGTGGTTCTGGTCAACGGCTCGGGTGGGCCGATCGAGGGGTGGTACAAGGTCTTCGAGCCCGTTAGCCATTTTGCGACGGTGCTTGCGTACAACCGGCCAGGCATCGGCGGCAGCGCCAAACCTTCGGTACCTCAGGTCGCAGGCCATATGGTGGAATCTCTGCGAAATCTGTTGGCGGCGGTCGGCCTGCGGCCACCTTATGTGTTGGTCGGGCATTCCCTTGGTGGACTTATCGTAAACCTGTTCGCTCGGGTGTATCCCAGCGAAGTCGGCGCCGTGGTATTTCTCGAAGCGTCCTCGCCGGATGACCTGGTCCTGCTCAAGCAGCATGAATCCGTGTTACAGCGTTTTTTGGGGGCCGCGATTGGCAAGGTTGTTCCACCGCATCCCAATGCGGAAACAGAACATGTGGCAGAGTCGGCGGTGCAGCTGCAAGCGGCGCCACCATTTCCGGCCATACCGCTCACGGTCATTTCGGGTGGAAAAATTCCAATGGCCTGGGCCACACCCAAGCGGGTGATGGAACTGCGAGCGCAACACCAAAAGGATCTTGCGCTCTTGTCGCCCCTTGGCCGACACGTCACCGCCGCTCGCAGCGGCCACTTTCCCCAATTCAAAGAACCACAGTTGGTTGTCTCCGAAATCCAGGCGATTGTGGAAAAGGTGGCGATATTTTTATGAAACCCAAAAACATCAATGATGACCTGCCCAACAATTTCGAAAAAGAAACCTTCGAAGATATCATCCGCACCGCGAACACCAGGATCGAGCGAATCGTCTCGAAGGGTCATAGGTCGCCCGAGGTTGGCTGGTACGACCAGGATGAAGCGGAATGGGTACTGGTTATTTCCGGCAGTGCCACCCTGGAGTTCGAAAATGGCTCTGTCTGTCGTTTGTCGGCGGGAGATTACTTGAATATACCCGCGCATTGTAAACATAAGGTGACATGGACGGACCCCGCCGTGGTCACCTTATGGTTGGCCGTCTTTTATAAGTGAACAACGGGCCGGTGTCCCCGGCCTTTATTTTATTCAGAATATCCGTATTTTTTTGTTGGAGGGTCCCAGTGAATCAGAAGTCCGAGCAAAACCGCGTTTTACAAACCCAGAGAATAATTCCTTTTACGCCCACGGAAGTTTACGCGGCGTTTGCCAAGCCGGACCGCCTCGCAAAATGGTGGGGACCGAAGGATTTCACGAATACATTCGAGGTTTTCGATTTTAAGGTCGGCGGAAGCTGGCAATTCGTTATGCACGGACCCGATGGGAACGACTACAATAACGACTGTGTATTCAAAGAATTGGTCAGCGGAAAACGATTTACCATCGAACACATTTCGCCACCGCGCTTTACCCTTTCGGTGCTGCTCGTGCCGGCGGAAGAAGGGACCCAGGTTCGATGGGTGCAGAAATTTGAGGATCCGCAGGTGGCGGATGCGGTAAGGCATATTGCCGAGCCTGGCAATGAACAAAACCTGGACCGTCTGGAAATGCACTTAAGGGGCCTTTTATGAAAAATTTGCGAATTCTTTTTGCACTCGCGCTCAGTTTTGTATACCTGCCGTTGGCCTTTGCCTTGGAGCCATCGGCCTCCGTCAAGGTTTCTACGGTATTAAAGACTTCAACGAGCTGGGACGGGAAACCGCTGGTTTATCCCACCGGCAAGGCCGAAATCACTGGGATGGTCATCGAAATTCCGCCGGGTGGGGAAACTGGCTGGCATCTGCATCCCGTGCCTTCATTCGGGATGATCCTGGAAGGTGAGCTGGAGGTGAAACTAAAAGACGGTGCCGTCAAGCGGCTAAAAAGTGGAGAAGCTTTGGCGGAGGTTGTGAATACGCTGCACAATGGCCGGAATGTGGGTACAGTACCGGTGAAGCTCATCGTATTCTATGCCGGGTCCGTTGGGGGCAAATTAACCCTTAAGGAAGATGCCCATTAGACGATCCCCGTTTGAAGCGGCCCGTTTGAAGATGCCGATTAAAAGCTCGCCGCCCAAGGGCGAGGATCGGTAATGCCCGCGGTGGCTTGGCCGAAATAAATCTCGGAGCTCATGGGATTTTTGTCATGGGCATCCGCTGCTGCACCCTATAGGAATAACGGACGGCGTAGGACGGCAGGTTCCGCTCGAATTTGCGCGGGTTGGGCAGCATCACCGCCAAACGGGCGGCCTGGGCGGCGGTAAGGTTGGCGGCGGTTGTCTGATAGTGCCGTTTGGCCGCTGCCTGTGCGCCGAAAGTCCCTTCCCCCCATTCCGCCACGTTCAAATAGACTTCTAAAATGCGCCGTTTGTCCCAGCAGGTTTCGATCATCACGGTAATGATCGCCTCCTGGGCTTTGCGGATATAGCTTCTGGAGGGCGATAAAAAGAGATTTTTCGCTAATTGCTGACTGATGGTCGAACCGCCCGCTGCGCGTCTGCCGTGCCGCAAATTTTTCTTTATGGCATTCTCCATCCCGCCCCAGTCGAATCCGCTGTGGTCGAGAAATTTGCCATCCTCGGCGGCGATAACCGCCCGCTTCAGGTGTCTCGAAATCGCGTCGTAGTCGACCCATTGATACCGAAGTTTTGCCCCGGGATTTTTTTGCTGCAGCTCCTCCAGGCGAATCGCCATAAAACTGGTGCTGCTTGGGTTGTTCCACTTCCACCAAAGCACATGCCCAAAAATCCAGGTTTCATAGAGACAAAACAACAACAGCGCCCAGCGCACTACTCGTTTGGCTATGTGGGATATGCGGGACATAAATTTGAGTGTAGCCTTCCCCCTGCGGCCGTCAATCTTGTGGCGTCGGATTGGCACGTCCTCGCTAGCGGGTGAAAATTGCGGCAAATTCTACCCGATTTTTAACTGCCGAGTGCGAATCTCGCACAATACTTCATCGCCGGGCACCTGGTCGAAGCGAGACATTTGGGGCCGGCGAGAAAACGCAGCTTTTGGGTAGGAATAAGCCGGGATGTGTCGACAGGCTTGCGAAACTCTTTGACATGAGTCGACATTGGCCAGAGTCGCAAATGTTTCGACGTTAGGTCGTCTGGCTTGCGGACAGGCTCTTCGGTTTATCGCGTACTTTTAACGGCGCGNNGGTCAGGGTTGGCTACGGAAACAAGGTGCAATTTTCTCATTTTCCCCTTGCGCCATAACCGTGATCGCCTGCCAGTTATCGTCACAGCTTCGGTTGAACTGGTCGAGCATTCCCGGATTGTCCGCAATGACTTCCGGCCGCAAGCGGGGCCCACTGAGCACTTCGGTCAGGCGTTCCCTAAGCGCTTGAGCTTTTGCCGCGTCGAATTGTTGCACACAAGGCAGTATTTGCCGCTCGGCGTGCGACAGATATCGATCGCAGCGGGTGTCTCTCAGTCCGGCAATTGCCAGCGCCGAAGCGCGTTTGGCAGACAGTTGCGCATCCGACTCATTTTTTTCCCATCGGGCAAAGGCATCCGTGTTCTCGCTGCTGATCTCGGCAGCGGATCTCACGCCGATTCGCATGCACAGAGTGCGTTCGAGGGAGGCGGGAATGACTTCTCTGCAGGTGTATTCCAGGCGGCTGGGTGTGTAGGGCAACAAACTGTGGTGGGTGTTCAGCGTCGGCGCCAGGCGCATGGTCACCCTCCCGTTTTGAAGCGTCCAGCCGGATAGAGTGAAAAGGAGCTCGCTCTTATTTTCGAGGTTGACCTTTTTGATGATGCTATCCGATTCCGGCTCGGGCAGGGTGACTTCGCCCGGTTCCGGCCAGCGTTTTTGCTCATCCACAAACCGGGCGACCGCGTGGGTATAAGGTCTATATTCGATATCGTGCCAGGTAACTTCCTCCTCCAAATGCGTCACGCTTTTCCATTGATACCCGAACACAGCGGCCGCGATTAGCACTGTCACCACCAAAATACCTTGCCCGCGCCATCGCATATTCCACGTCTCCGTTGCGTAAATTTGCATAAATTGAGCTCGCCGATCGCGGATCCTATCCCATATGGGTGCCAGTTGTCATGGCGCGGCCTTTTTTCGAGTCACCGAGTCACCGAGTCGGCCGGTGTATTGGCAGCCGGAAGTCAGGCGGAATTTTAATTTCGCTGGTGAGGGTACAGACGTATCTGATGTATTTCGGCCTTTTTATTTCAGTCTTCCTGCTCTCTCAGTGGGGGATTCTCCACCATATTTTGCCGGGCGGTGGAATATTGGAGTTTATCGGGAGAGCTCATTCGCTCGCGTTGTGCGTGAACTTGCATTTTTATTCTTCGGAAAACAATCTATTTTGGTTTTGTCAAGAGCTTCCGCCTCACCAGTATTGGGTATGCCGGAGCCTTTGAGATAGCGGCAAAATAGTGTGTAGGCTGAATGACAGGTGCGCGCTAACGCGGCACCCGTTGCGCCCATCGATTTTAATAGCACAGGTGATATCCAATGAAACGCAGACGATTGTCCACTCTGATTTTGGCAGCCGCCCTTTCCGCTCAGGGCGCTTTTGCGGCTGATTGCGGCGACCTCGATGTGATTTACAATCTTTTCGACATGAGTACGGATGAGGTATTTCAAAACGGCGAAGGCACACCCGGTCCGCGCCGACTCGTGACCGAGCAGACCAGCCAAATCATCAGTTTTACCAGCAAACGTTTTATTCAAGCCTCACCCATGGATATAGACCAATTGACCGTCAAAATCCGGAAAACGGACGGTTCGTCTTTGGGGGGTAAAACGCGGTTTGTGATCTGTTCGATCGATGAGCACAACAGCGTGCAGGAGCTCAGCGAATTTGACATAGCCGGAACCAAAAAAACGGTTGGCGAAACCGTTATCCGGGAATTGTCGGGCATAAAAGGCAAACGTTTGGGAATCAAACTGGTCGGGCAAAGCCCAACCGGCAATGCTCGTTTTCACATCGATTTGATTCGCAGCGCCGCGGAGGGCAAACCTTGGTTACCCACGCGGTCTACGCATTCGAGTCCCATTCCCGGATTCGCGGATCTGCATGTGCATCAGGCCGTGTCACTGGCATTTTCGGGGGGGTGGTATTGGGGCAGTCACGAGCCGGGCCCCCTGTGGGAGCGAGCCCCAGCTTGCGATGGTCACTCCCATGGGAACCTGAGCGAATATCTCTCGGGGGCGCAAATTGATCTCGGGTCCCACGAGGGCCAACAACAGGGTTATCCGGATTATGCGGACTGGCCACATTGGAAAGATATCAAACATCAACAAGTAACCGAGCAGTGGCTGAGGGAGGCGCACGAGGGCGGGCTGAATTTGGTGGTTGCCTCCGCGGTGAACAACCAGTGGCTTTCCGCGGCCATGATCGCCTCGGGCAACCACAATAACCGGCTGTCGCCAGCCGACATGGAAGCCGTAAAACGCCAGGTTTATTCTTTGAAGAGGATGGCGGAACAGAGTGATTGGTACACCATAGTGCGCGATCCTTGGGAAGCGCGCAGGGCCATAGAGGCCGGTAAACTGGCGGTGGTACTGGCTGTCGAGGTGAGCGATTTACTGCCCAACAGCGACGGTGATTGGCGGCAGCAGCTTTACGACCTTTACGATATGGGCGTAAGAAATATTATGCTTGCCCACGAAACCAATTCGCGCTTTTCCGGCGCGGCGTTTCACGAGGACACCTTCAAGGATCTCAGTAAAGTCAAAGCCACATTTGATTCATCCATCGAATATGCCAGTTCTGCCGACGGCATTTATAATCAAATTGGTCTGAGCCAGGAGGGCCGAGAATTGCTGGAGGAAATGATCCGGCTGAATATGCTGATTGATTTGTCGCATCTTCCACTGAAATCGCAGCGAGAAATTTATCAACTGGTGGCGGAGCGGTTCCGCTATTACCCGCTCTTCAATTCCCATACCCGCGTGCGCAGTTTGATGTTGGAGAAGGATGTTCCGCATTTCAAAGAGCATTCCAGCACCGACGAGGTGCTCGGGTTTATTCGCGATACCGGCGGAATCATTGGCCTGCGCACCGGCGTCGAAGGCGTGCTGACCCATCAGCCGGCGGCGCATCAGCGGCCTATCAAAAACGATTGCACCGGTTCCAGCCGGTCCTTTGCCCAGTCGTACCAGTACGCCGACGCACTTGGGGTGGCGGTCGCTTACGGCAGCGACTTGAATGGCTTTATCACCCAAATGCCGCCGCGCTTCGGTCCGGAAGGCTGCGCGACTCAGGAAGACACGGCGGTGCGGGCGCAAGAGCAATCCGCGCAGGGGTCGACCCCCGACAATGATCCGTTCCATGTCAAAGGATTGGCTCACATAGGTTACTTGCCGGCGTTGCGCGACGACTTGCAGCGGCTCGGTGCAGACACGGAGAACCTCGACACCAGCGCCGAGGCTTTCGTAAAAATGTGGGAGCGAGCCTATGATCCCCAGCGCATCAAGGCGGAGAGGCGGCCGGTTTCGCTGATCCCTAATAAAGCGCTGGGGGCGGAGGCGACAGCCTCCTCCAGCTACGCGCATTACAGTCCCGCACGCATCAACGACGGCTCTTTGTCGACCATGGTCGGCGGTGAATTCAGCTGGGCCAATGCGCATCCGAACGCGCCGGGCGGCGCCCTGCCACAATGGGTCCAGTTGGAATTTCCCGTAGCCGAGCCCGTGTCCCAAGTCCGCGTTTATACGACCGCGAACTATGAGATTCGAGATTTTGATCTGGAAATCCTGGAAAACGGTATTTGGCAGCAGGTGAGTTCCGTGCGTGGCAACACCGCGGCCGAATTGCAAATCGATCTGGACCGTACTTACACGGCGAATACGCTGCGACTGGTCGGGTTACAGGGCCCGGCGAAACAGCCCATTCACGTGCGCGTCAACGAAATCCAAGTGTATTGAGTTGGAAATCGCCGGAAGTCGACATTGTGATCTGGATCAGATGCTCATAACATCGATTTGAAAAAGGGAATTGGCTTATGTCACGCTCTAACCCGGTGGGGGAACCTACCGGGTTAAGCGTTTCTGAAGCCATAATAAATAGATAATGGAGAGGTGATCGCATGCTATCGACGCGAAATCATGGCGTTTTCAAGAACGATGGAACCATTAAAGTCTGGCATATCACCAGCGGAGTGAGCGCCCATTCCGCTCCGAGCACCCGTGAAATGCGCGAGGTTCTGACGTCCCACAATGACCTACCTAACACGACGGATGTGCATTTTTTTGTTTCGTCCCTGGCCGCCCAATACGGCTTTCAATGTTCGTCGACTTACACGTTTATTCCTTCATTTCCCCAAAGTCATGCCGTTTATTTAAGCAGCGCCGGATGGAATTTTGTGCGTTATTATCGCGAGAACGCGTGCTTTAAAAACGACGCGAGCCTGCGCCATGTTCGATCGCAGCGTACCCCTTTCTCATGGGATCCCGTCTACTACCGCAAGGCTATCGAGCTTTCCTTGTCGCCTGCCGAGCGATCCGTTATCAGCCGGGTAATTGAGTATGGGGTTAGTCAAATAGCGTGCATGCCGTTCCACGGCGCCACCGGCGACCGGGGGGCTTTCCGCTTTCTCCGGATTGGGATCAAGCCCCTCGACCCAGGACAAATGGCCAATTTTTTTCATGAGACGTTCTATTTATTTCACCTGATGTACGAACAGCAACTGAGACTTCTCACGAAGGAACTGGAATTAGAGCAGGATTCTTTGTTGTCCGCCAAGGAGATCTGTGTGCTCAACCTGTACGCCAACGGTGACAATCCGCCGAGGATCGCGGATCAGCTGGGTATTTCCCAGCATACGGTGCAGCAGCACCTGCGCAATATCCGCAATAAACTCGGTGTTCGCACGACGGTTCACGCAGTCAAAAAGGCCAGTGTCAGCGGTTTGCTGGAAGATGTTTAAGCCGCAGCGGATATAACAATACCCTTTGCGAAGGGTGGTAGGGACAAAAAAAAGCACTTCATCCTGTTCGGATGAAGTGCCATGGTTTTAGCTGAATGTTACGGTTAATCAGTCAATGGGAAACGCCTTGCTTTCTGGGCATATGCCTTCCACTTCCACCGCAAACTTGTAATTGGCTCTGCTGCCAGCGAGCCTGCGTGTGCAAGCTTTTACGAAGGCATTGACACACCGCTCGCCGCTGGTTTTGGTTGTGGGTGTGAAGGAGTAGGATCCTTGCTCATCGCTGTTGGCCGGGCTGTGGTAATCCCACGGTTCCACCGTAAACCCTTTGCCTGCTCCGAACCGGCCACCCTCCGGCAGGTTGATGGCACAGCCTTGCGGCAGGCAGGTTTGGGGTGCGTCTTCTATACATTTTTTATTCCAGATGCCACCGGTTACCGATTTTTCAAAAGTCCCACTGTGCGCCGATTGCGGGGCAAAGTCCTTGATCTTATCCGCCAGCACGGTCAGCAGCGGCGTGCCGTTCAAGGTATTGATTTGCAGAGGATGCACACAGTCCTGCCAGTTGGCGGTAATACTGCAGTTGTCACGGCCGCGTTTGATATAGGCTGGGAGGTTGTCCATGGCATTGCACTGGGTTGCATCGAAGCCGGCTTTGAAGAAGTCATTATAATCTTTCAGCGTCTGGCAGCGGGCCCCAAATTCATTCATGACCGCCGAGAAATGTCGGGCATTGAACAAATGTTCCCGGGTATCGGCGAACAGGTCGTAGTGATTGTGGTTTTGAAAAAAGGCCGGCAAGGTGTATTCCCGAAACGCTTGGGTAATGGCGACAGCATTATCTTCGTTGATGCCATTTTCAAATGCTTCGAGTTGCAGCGCCAGGGTGCCGAGATCGGTCAGAGTTTTGGGAAACGCCGGACCACCGAAGTTGACGGCCTCGTACTTCACGTCGGCCGCCCGCAGAATTTGCACAAGCTCTGCCGCGCGCTGTTGGTTAAAACCGACAGTCAGGAGCTCTTCGATAGCCGCTCCGACATTGGTCTCCACTTCTCGTTTTTTATCATCGGCGAATTTTTTCTCGTCGTAATGGAACATGATGGTCAGTTTCGCACCCATGCCAACATCGTCGAGGAATCGGTCACCGCACTCTTTGTAAAAAGCGCGTTTATGCGTTTCGCTGCCGGGCTGCAGCAGGGGTGCTTTGGTCGGATCCCCCGGCACGCCGGCGTATATGATCGGTTTGATCGCGCGCGGCTGAGTGTTCAGGTGATACTGGGAGATAACGGTTTCAAAGGTGAGTGCGAAAACCGCGCGGGTGCTTTGGAAGTATTCGGACTTGAACAGGTCTGAAGTGGTGCTGAGACCGAATTTGATATCGGTGTCGTCAACGGAAAAACCCAGGTTGACCCCCAAAGTTGTGCTTTGAGACAGTGCCCTGTACACCTCTTCGGAGGTGGTGAGGAGCCGTACCTCGGTTCTGGTTGGGGTTGTGACAGGCACCTGCTCCACGTGGAATTCCGGGTCGGTTTGATCGAGACATTCATTGCGGAATTGATCGTTCAGGGGATCGTATCCCTGACCGAGGCGAAATAGGCTTTTTTCGAGCGGAATATTTTCGGTACCGAGTCTGCGCCGCGGCGGATTGACCTTTTTCCAGGTTTTGAACGAGCGGGCAGTCAAGCCGTAGGCCGCGTTCTGGCGGTCGGATTCCAGCAGCACCGGGAATTGTTCGGTCAGATCCTCGCGCTCGCCGCAGGCAAAACGAACCTGGTAGTCGGCGCATCGACCGCCGTTGGGCTGGTCAGCCGTGCGGCAGATTAATCCCG
>DJFO01000003.1 GCA_002432555.1 Marinagarivorans sp. UBA5870 | reverse complement strand
TGGCTCCGCCTGCTGGGCTCGAACCAGCGACCCAATGATTAACAGTCACTCCGACTAGTTAATGAAAACAACAGTTTACGGTATTTCCTTCTAATAGAGCTGTTTCGCAACCCATTGATTTACAATCTACAGACTTTCTCTATTAGAAGTCAAATCGTGGGTTTTACGAGCGTCGGCAAGCGCTTGTAATGGCGCTTCAGGGTGGCCTCGCTTGTGTGGCCAAGCTGCTTCCCGTCGCTGTCAGTCCCGGCCTTGCCGCGGATGTCCCGCGCCTGAAACCTTTCCGAAATCACGCCGGCCGACAGGGCCTTGTCCATCAGCCTTCCCCATGCTGTGGTAAAAGCCGCGTCCAAGCGTCGCTGCCCGCGGTGGTCGCAGATCACATAAACCGATTCGATTCCTGGGCCGGGGAGTTCTCGGATGGCCCTGGTGATCACCTGGCGCAGCTCCGCTGACCATTCCAGCAGCAGCGATGTGCCGGTTTTGCTCTGCGTGATCAGCACCCCGGCATCGGTCAGTTGGGACCGCTTTAGGCTGAGCAGATCCACCCGGCGCTGACCTGTGACATACATCAGGTCCATCAAAATTTGGACCCAGTCAGCCGCAAGGGTGCGCACCGCGGCGAACTCCGCGTCGGTTATGTATCGCTTCCTAGGCGCCTCCGGGTGCCGCTGGATCTCGCGCGCGGGGTTCTCGTCTATGTACCCCCACCGTACCGCGTATTTCAGGACGTGGGTGATTAGGGCCAGCTCCCGGTTCGCCTGGTAAGGAGCGCTCTTCCCGACGGCGTCGTGATATTTTGCGATGTGTGCCGGGCGCAGGTCGGACGGCCGCGCCTTACCAAATGCTCGCTTAAGCCGGTCCAACTGCTTACCCTGGCTGTTCTGGGTGTTTGCCGCCTTCTTGACCAAGATCTCTTCGCGGTACCGCTCAATCACCGCGGACATAAGCCCGGCGCCTTCGTTCTGCAGGTCGGCCAGCGCCTGATACATTTCCCTTTCAGTCCGGCCGAGCTTTACCCATTTCGTCGTGGACTTGCCGTTCTTGATGACCGGCTTCAGGAAGTAGAAGGTATTCGACTTCTTTACCACCCGGGGCGGCAGGCCCTGATTTTCTTTACTGCGGCGAGGACTCATTCACATTCTCCAGCCAACTTAGATCCGGGCCTTGGAACTCCGGCGGGGCACTTTCGATCGCCGATCGCAGCACGACCGGCTGCCCCAGGNNATCGTAAGGGATTCCCCGCTTCTCCAGCCACTTGCAGGTGCGCACGCGCTGGTTTGCGGGGTAACCCGTCAGCTGGGCCAGCTCATCAGTCGTTAGGAACATAAGACACGGTATCCGTCACTGTTGGAGGGTTTTTGGTGCGCAGCCTTCGGAAAACCACGAGCTTTCGTATTTCATACTCTCACCCATGCCCAATGAAGTCAGTTTGCCCGGCCCTTTCCGGCTCGGGATCTCTGCGAGCGCGGCCGAACTCGTCGCGCATCGCCTCAAGAAATGCTTTGTATGCGTAACCCGCGCGCTCTTCGAGGGGATAATTCTTCGAGCAGTGCCGGCGCAGCTGCGTGCGATTCATTTCCGGATGCTTCAGCTTCTGCTCTTTGATGAAGCCCATGGCTTTGGCATACCAGCTTCTCACGGCTCCACCTCCATCAGATGATCCGGGATTTCTACCTCGTCGCCGAGCTTGGCTGCAACGATTGCGCGCATGCCGGACTCCAGAGGAGAGGTGCCTTTTGAATAGTTGCCAGTCATTGGTGGTTCGAGGCATTCGGCATCCCATCCTCCGAATATAGAGGGACAAATTGAAATCCTGTATTTCTCTATCAGCGGCCCGCCATCTTCCCATGTGGTCGAGTAGTACGGAATGCTTTGGGGAAATGGTGGCTCAGCGATATAGACCGGACGTAGATCGCCGCGCGGATGATCCATCCAATCCCCGTGGCTAATATTCCCGCGCTCAAACCTTACGATTTTGTACCCTTCGATTAGCGCAACCGCCCAATCCAGCGCCGCGCCTTTCAAATCTGCAGTCTTAACCTTCATTGGTTGGCTCCTTTATGCCGTTTAACGCCACGCTGAAGTCCAGCAGCCAGGATTCATAGCGTCCTCCTTCAAGCAAATCCATCCATGGAGCTACGTTTCCATTTAAATGCAGCCCGGATACTCCATAGCTGCGATCAATAACCTCCTGAACAGCCGCTATTCCGGACTCCAGCTCCCTCACCCTCTCAAGGAGAGCGGCGGTTTGCTTTGCGGCGTGATTCCATTTCTCATACGCCTCGGCTTGGCAGTAAAGAGGAACGGTCGGCCCGGCAGCTCCGCAATCGAGGCATCCGGCCGCTATGGTCTGCGCGCCGAGAGCAAACCCCGCATCGATATTTCTCGACCCGCAAAACGGGCACGGTAGTAATTNNCCATTTCCTCCTTTAGCTCCAAAATCGTTTGCTGCATCTCGCGGAGGTTATCTGTCAGGCGCTCAACCTCTTCCGTCAGTTTTCGGTTCTCGGTCTCGACGCGTTGCAGCGCCATAAACCAGCCGCCAGACTCCATGTTCGCGTGATCCAAAGACGACTTCAGCTCCGCGTTCTCGGCCTCGAGATTTTTCTTCTCGGCTTCCAGGTGGTGATATGAGCTGTACTTTACCCATTCTCCCTTTGCCTGAGTAATGCCGCTGCTCAGGTGTAGATACCTCTTAACGCTCATGATCTCTAATCCTCCAAAAGCCTAGCGACAAGCTGACCATCTTCCCGGTCCACCCGGATCAAAAGCCGCTCCACCAGAGCCCTTATTGTTCCGAAGCTAAAATAATGGCTTTCACCGTTCATCTGCGGCGACCCAAGGTCGTTAACTGGCAATCCTTCTTGCGCCCAAAACCCGCCCGTATACCGGACAATTTTTCCGTGCTCGGTGATCTCGGAAAGGCACCGCCGCATTTCTTCGGATAGCTCTTTGACTTCACGCATTTCTCTCCTCCAGCTCGGCAAGCGCGGCCTCTGCGAGATCGGCAGCAACGTCCGCAATTATTGTGCTGCGTGTCTGCCAGCTCGCCGGATTCGCACACAGCCCCGTTAGCGCGGCTTTCATGAACTCCTTGAGATCGTCGTGGCGCTGGGCCGCTTTTACCTCGCCGGCTTTGGTCTGGCGGCGAAGGGCATGCTGCACATTCCGATCTATTGCATCTGTCTCGCATGCGGTGCATAGCTCTTCCGATTCGAGCCCCAAAAAGAGCACCCCGCATTCACACCTTTTTTTCACTATCAAGTCTTTGTTGCTCATCGGATCGCCT
>DJFO01000325.1:8822-9610 GCA_002432555.1 Marinagarivorans sp. UBA5870 | reverse complement strand
TCGATTACCTGCGCAACCAGCGCGGGGCCAGTACGGTCGCAGCTTACTCCGTGCGCGCGCGGCCAGGGCTCCCGGTGTCGGTACCCATAGCTCTGGAGGAGTTGGCCGAGTTAAAAAATCCAGCCCAATGGAACATTCGCAATTTGGCGGAGCGGCTGGCGCAGCAAAAAACGGATCCCTGGCGCGGCTACAAGCATCGCCAAACCATCACCGATGCCATGTGGGCGAAGCTTGGGGTCAAACCCGTGACAGAGTAGAGGCTGTTTCATAACTGCTGCGCTCGTCGATACTGCGTTAAACGCGCTCCCAACGCTCATTTANNTCTCGCCTTCGCTCGCGAGTTATGAAACGGCCTCTAGTATCTCCATGGGCGTTCGACCGGAATCGAGATGCCGAACTAGATGCGAGATAAATGCGGGATAGATGCGAGATAGATTTGAGATAGATTTGAGAGAGGCGCGAGATAGATACAGTTACATGCGATAAAGAGCGCGCAGAAATTTCAAAAGCCGTTTTGCGGTCGCGGGTCTTGCCGCCCCCGGTAAAAAAAGACCCACCGAAGTGGGTCGAAAAACTTCACATCACCTTTTTCATAAATCTTTGCCTGAGTTCGGTCGCAGCGCTCTGCCTTAGGCGGAGCGCACGTAACGAGTGTATTGATGATGCTGCGGCTGAGGCTGGTGGAAAGGCACGTGCGGCAGCAGGCGGTCGGTTTCTTTTTTCACCACGCAGTAACATTCGCAGGCCAGAAATTCCAACTGCGCCCGATTGAGAACCTTGATGCGACC
>DJFO01000325.1:5649-8807 GCA_002432555.1 Marinagarivorans sp. UBA5870 | reverse complement strand
ACCCTTCGCGGCGCACTCCGAGCATCTCGGCGATGAACTCCTGCGTCAGGGTCACTTGATTGTCTTGCAGCCGATCGAGGGTCTGCAGCAGCCAGCGGCAGAGACGCTGTTCGATGGAATGGTGTCGATTGCAGACAGCGGTTTGCGCGGTCTGCGTGATAATCGATTGGGTATAGCGCAACAACAGATTGTTCAGATCGCCAAAACGATTGAGCTCTTCTTTGAATTTGCAGCCTTTAAGACGGTAGGCGAAACCGGAGTTGAGCACTATGGCACGCAGGGGACTACTGTCGCCGCCCATAAAGAGGGTCACCCCCACCACACCTTCGTTGCCAACGGCCGCGAGTGCAGAGGACGCGCCATCCCGCGTGACATACACCAGGGATGCGATGGCATCCGTGGGAAAATACGCGTGGGTCAATACGTCGCCGGAGCCGCACAGGACTTTGCCGAACTCCAAATGCACTGGTTCCAAATGCGGCATTAGGCGGCGGAGAGTATCGCTGGATAGGGCAGCGAGCAACTGATTTTGTTGGGGGTTCGGAAGTGACTGCATAAATATTTTCTCCGTTGAACTGGACACGGCGGGTAGTTAACCGCGCCTGGAAAGACTGACTGGGAATAGCAGCTAGTGTGCCAGCTAACACAACGGGGAAAATTTNNACCACGGGTTAAATGGCGCCTCAGATTACAGCTTCGGCGGGTCGTTAAACGCACGATTTTTTGCCAAGCCATTGTCTGGCCTCGTATTTAGGGTGATAAGCGGGTCCGGCGGAACGCTGGACCGGATCTTGCTCCACCACTCGTATAACGGACTCTCGGCTCTCAAAAGGATTTGTCGGGTTTTCCTCTTCTGTAAAAAGGAGGGAAGGGACTTGCAAGTTTTACAAGAACAGCTGCCGCGGAATTCAACCTCTCCGGCAGCCCAGAACGACGGTCGCCGAGCCCGACTTCCCGCACAGCGAGCGTACTAGTGATGAACAGCAACCGATTCGGTGGAGAATTTTATGAAAACCATATTTAACGATCCTCGGACGAAATATCAGGCACCCGTTTTCCCGCAGCAGAGCCAGGACATCCCAGGTTTCGAAAAAAAAATGGAGCCGATGGCCGATCATGGGGAGACCAGCTATCGCGGTAACAATCGGCTCGAGGGTGCCGTCGCATTGATCACGGGCGGCGACAGCGGCATAGGCCGCGCGGTTGCGCTCGCTTACGCCCGCGAGGGTGCCGATGTTGTCATCACGTACCTGGACGAAGATGAGGACGCCCGGGAAACAGTGAAGCTGGTGGAAAAAGCCGGCCGGCAGGCGTTGGCGATTCGCATGAATCAGAATGACCGCAGCGCGTGCGAAAAAGCGGTCGACGACTGCCTGGAAAAATTCGGCCGGCTGGATATATTGATCAACAACGCCGCCTTTCAAAAGACTTATGGATCTTTGGAGGAAATACCCGACGATGAACTCGATTACACTTTCCGGGTGAATATAGAAGCGTTTTTTTATTTTTCCCGCTACGCCCTGAAATTCATCGCGCCGGGCGGCTCGATCATTAATACAACTTCTATCCAAGCCTATGCCCCGAGTTCAGCGCTCGCGCCTTACGCGGCCACCAAGGCGGCAATTGCGAATTTCACCGTTTCCCTGGCGGAGGAGGCAATCAAACGCGGTGTGCGCGTCAACGCGGTTGCACCCGGCCCGGTTTGGACGCCCTTAATTCCCTCAACCATGGACGAGGAAAAGGTGCGTCATTTCGGCGAAAATACTTTGTTCGAGCGGCCGGCACAGCCCGCGGAGCTCGCGCCGA
This sequence comes from Marinagarivorans sp. UBA5870, assembly GCA_002432555.1. The sequence continues at coordinate 7,001 of DJFO01000325.1, read as the reverse complement.
TCTACGTGTTTCTTGCCTCGGATGATGCGAGTTACATCACCGGCGAAATTTACGGCGCGACCGGCGGGCGCAAACAAGTTTAAAAGGCACAAGCGAATCGCGAGAATGGATGCGACTTTAACGAATGCGATTTCAGCAAATGCGCCTTTAGCAAATGGCACCTTAAAGCCCGGGATTAGTGTTCCGGCCCGGCCCCGACGTCCTCGGGTTGGGCCGGGCACTTTTGTCGGGACTGTCGTGCCGGGACTGTCGTGCCTGGGCTGTGCTGCGTTCGCCCCCTCCTAATCCCTCTGCAATTACACCCTGGCGTGGACACGCTGGCTGATTTACTCTTACGGCCGAATCCAGGCTCGACCGGGCCGACACCACCACTTCCCGCAACCACGGTCTTTTTCAGGATAAATTATGCTGATTCAAAATCATCTGGTCGATCTGTCGACTCCGACCGGTACCATGCGCTCCTACGTCTACCGCCCAAAAAACAGTGCCGCTGAAGGCGAGAAACAGTACCCGGCCTTGATTTTATATTCGGAGATTTTCCAGCAGACCGCGCCTATCCAACGCAGCGCCCAGATTATGGCCGGCCATGGTTTTGTCGTATTGGTGCCGGAAGTTTTCCACGAACTCAACCCGCTTGGAACCGTTTTGGGTTATGACGACGCCGGCCGCACGAAGGGCAATGCCGATAAAGTGGCGAAATACCTGGAGGCGCACGACACGGATACTCAGGCGCTGGTCGACTACGCGCTGGCGCTGCCTTATTGCAGCGGCAAAATCGGGGCCTTGGGGTTTTGTCTCGGCGGCGGGCTAGCGTACCGGGCGGCCATGCATCCCGCCATCAGCGCCACTACCTGTTTTTATGCCACCGACATACATTCGGGAATGACGCCCTCCCAACCGGGCAATGACAGTCTTACCCGCACCAAAGATATACGCGGTGAACTGCAAATGATTTGGGGCAAGCAGGATCCCCATATTCCCGCCGAAGGTCGGGCGCGCATTTACCAGAACCTGGTCGACCATCAGGTGAATTTCACCTGGCACGAGTTCAACGGTGTGCACGCGTTTATGCGCGATGAGGGCGATCGTTACGATCCGGAGCTCCAGTTGCTCGGTTATCAGATGGCGATTGGCATGCTGCGCCGTTGCCTGGCGTAGTGCGAGTCGGGCAGTGATAACGAAAAGAGGGGCATGTGCCCCTCTTTTTTTGCGCGGATCGCGGTGGATTAGACGCCGCGTTCCAAGGTCGCGATGCGCACGTCCAGCGGTGGGTGGGTGGCGAAGAGCTGCATAAGCTTGGTCTGGGCACCGGAGGCTATGCCGAATGCAACCAGGGTGTCCGGCATCTGGTT
>DJFO01000325.1:4922-5638 GCA_002432555.1 Marinagarivorans sp. UBA5870 | reverse complement strand
CAATTCACGGCGGCGCGAGAACCAGGCGACAATCATGCTGGCGAGGAATCCGAGGATGATCTCCGCCACGAAAGTCGCTATGTAAAACCCTATGCCGTGGCCGCGCTCCTCGCGAAAAATCGCTTTGTCGACGGCGTAACCGATGATCCGCGCAAAGAACATGACGAAGGTATTCACCACACCCTGAATGAGCGCCAGGGTCACCATGTCGCCATTGGCGACGTGGCCGACTTCGTGGGCCAAGACTGCGCGGATCTCGTTTTTGTTGAAGCGGCGCAACATGCCGACACTGACGGCCACCAGCGCGCTGTTTTTGTTCCAGCCGGTGGCGAAGGCATTCGATTGCTCCGCGGGGAAAATGCCCACGTCGGGCATGCCGATACCCGCTTTTTCAGAGAGCTCGCGCACGGTCTCGACCAGCCAACGCTCCTCGGGCGTGCGCGGGTTGTCGATTACCTGCACGCGGGCCGACATTTTGGCCATCCACTTGGAGATGAACAGCGAGACCAGTGCGCCGCTGAAACCAAACACGGCGCAAAAGGCCAGTAAGGATCCCAGGTTCAAGCCCTCGGCGGTCATGTAACGACCCACGCCCAGCAGATTGAGCGTGATTCCCGCTACTGCCATCACGGCAAGGTTGGTGAGCAAAAACAAACCTATACGAAGCACGGTAAATCTCCTGTCAGATGAATTGCTGCTTATATGGGGCGGCCGGC
>DJFO01000325.1:1780-4846 GCA_002432555.1 Marinagarivorans sp. UBA5870 | reverse complement strand
CCGCGGAGAAAATAATATGGCGGCCGCACACTCGCTCTGCTCGAGCGTGAATGCTTACTTTCCAGGTTTCGCTGCGCGGGGATTATAGGGGGTGGGCTCCGGGCAGTTGGGTTCGGTGGAGCAGGCTCTGCCGGCGCCCGCGGCTCCCTCAGACGAAGCCTGGGCGGTATCTGCCGGCCAAATAAATTTCACCAGGTAACGTTTTGGCCACCATTTTCCCGTGATCCAAAACGCGTCTTGCTGCGCATCGTAGGCGATCCCGTTCAGCACCGAGCGGCCGGGAAACTTATCGTTCGGTGACACCAGGTGGGTGAGATCCACGACGCCCGTCACCGCCCCATCGGCCGGCGAAATGGCGAGAATTTTTGGGCTCTGCCAGACATTGGCCCAGATGATCTCCCGGGCGTACTCCAATTCATTCAATTGGCTCCAAGGCTGCCGACCATCGCGGACCTGGAGGGTGCGCACCACCGCGAAGGTGGTCGGATCGCGAACGCTCAAGGTGGCGCTGCCGTCACTGGTGATCAGCTGCCGTCCGTCGTGAGTAATGCCCCAGCCTTCACCCGCCAAAGGCAGTACCGCTTCCTGTCGCAGGGTTTGCGCGTCGAAGACGTAGGCTTGGCCCGCCTGCCAAGTCAACATATACAGCCAGCCGTTGAACTCGGTGATGCCTTCCGCAAAAATTGCCCGCGGCAGCGCGAGTCGCTGCACGACCTCGCCCGAATCCACCCGGTATTGCACCAGGAAAGACTTTCCGTATAACCCCGAAGTCTCGGTAATTAGGCCGTCGCGTAGAATCAAACCCTGGGTAAAAATCGCGGTGTCGTGCTCGCGAGTTGCCACTACCTCGTAATCCAGTTGCACGGGTGAACCGCCGGCCCGGCTGTCGATGGTCAACAACATCGGCAACAGGTAAACCAACAGAGTGACCGAACGACCACCAACCAGCGGGATCGCGGCGGCAAACAAAAAAATTCGGCGCAAGGTTTTCATAAAATTCGGCGCAAAGTTTTTAAATTAGCGCCGCAGTATAACAGCAGGGAATCTCCCGCCTCGGCGCACCCATTATTTTTGTGGCCGCGGTCGCACCGCAAGCCGCAAGCCGCTCGCCGCCACCGCCGCAGGCGATTGAAACGCGTAAAAAGCGCGTAGGTAAAAAAGCGTGACGAATATCGCAAATCGTCCTCACCGTTGCGGATACAGGGGCGTTTTCGGCAGTCTCAAACCTGCGCGGTGTGAAGAGTTGGGGTGCCGCAGCCAAAATCCATGTTGCATAGTCAGATGAGAATAATTATCATTATCTGAAACGAGTCGTGGAGGTGCTAAACATGGTAACCCCGAGCCAAGCGGAAGATCTGTTGCTGCCCCTAGTGGTCCGTGCGCATGCGGTGCGCGCCTGGCCCCAAACGGGATTTGTCGATCAAGCGGCGGAATATTTGGTGCGCAAGCTGGAACTGGAAAAACCGACGTGGAGCTCCAGTTTCGCCGCGCACCACCAACTGGAAGTTTCGCGCTGTCAGTGGATCGATCATCAAGTGCTGGATTTTTTGACGCAGTATCCCGACGCCATGGGGATCGAACTCGGGGCCGGCCTAAGCACTCGCTTTCAGCGCCTTTCGGCGCAGACCGACTGGCCGCGGTTTTCCTGGGTGGATGTTGATACGCGGGACGTCATAGATTGTGCGGACCTGATTTTTCCCAAGACCGATAATTATCGCTGGGTCGCGTGCGACATCTGGCGGGAGGACTGGCTGGAAAAATNNCGCCTGCGACGTCTGGCGAGAGGACTGGTTGGAAAAATCCCGCTGGCGACCTGGCCTGCCTTTGATCGTCGTTGTGGAGACGTCCGCTCAGCCGGATGAAATTAGCGCATTGAAAAAGATGTTGGCGCATTTGATCAAGGCTGCGACCGTCACAGACGCGCCGGTGCATTTAATTCTTGACTATGCGAGTCCGGCATTGCAAAAAATTCGCAAAGAGTTAAGGTGTATGTTGTACGGTAAATCCTGCGCGGGTTTTCGCGGAGGAGAAGATTTGATCGAACGCTTAAGTCTGCAAGGACACGTCGTCAGTGAAACGGACCTGGCTGCCACCACTTCGGGCCCGCTGTTGCACCGGTGGCTGGCAAAAATATATTGCCGTCTGACGCAGAAGTGCTTTTGGGGGGCGGTGCATATTCAGTTGTGCTCCGCCAAGCGCCAAAGCTCCCTCGCGGCAGGCCTATAGCCTGCGTCAGTTGCGCAGGCTGGTTCCGCTGGCCGATCTGGCCCGGGCGAACGAGCGCACCGCGTACGGTCGGTGGGCCGAGGGCACCAGAATGCGATACAAACATTTTTATCTACCGGCGTCGCAATCCCTGCGCGACAATGAAGACGAGGCTTGGCGACTCTGGTCGTCCACCAGTCGTCGCGGTGTTTCAGCTGTGCAATACAAACGCTATCAAGCGGCGGAAATCTACTTGAGCGCCGCTTATGAAATAGGCCTGTTGCGGGCGGAGTGCCCAGACAATCGGATATTCAACGGTTTCCACATCATCCAGCCCGCGAATCTGCTGATCGATTTATATTTCGCGCAAGGCAACTTGGTGGCCGCGCGGAGTTTTTTTAACGAAACCCGCAGCCTGTTGGACGCGCGGCGGGTGGTGTTGACCGCGACTCAACAGCGTTTGCTCCAAGAGATCGGGCAGCGGCTGACGCAGGCGCAGCGGGACAAGGCGTTGTCGCACTCGATGGACGGGGAAGTTACTGATTTCCCGGCGCCCGCACCGGCGAACAAAAGCGAGTCGCAGCGCACAAGGCGCAGCGGGGCGGCTGCTCAGGGTGTTACCACTTAAAATAAACTTTCAAAAGGATTTCATCAGCGAGTTATGCATTTTGCTCCGGCCAATATTTTAATCATCGATGATGATGTTGTTTTGAACGGGCAACTGGCGGATCTTCTTGCCCAGCGCGGCCACAACACCGCCCAGAGTTACGGGGGCATGAACGGCTTGGTGCAGGCGGTCAGCCAGAAATTCGATCTGATTCTGCTCGACGTTTTCCTGCCCGATAAAAGCGGTTTTGACGT
>DJFO01000325.1:0-1750 GCA_002432555.1 Marinagarivorans sp. UBA5870 | reverse complement strand
CGCATTCACGGCTTTCAGCATGGTGCGGACGACTATGTCATCAAGCCGTTTAGTTTTACCGAGCTGTTATTGCGCATCGAGGCAGTGCTGCGCCGAACCTGCGGCCTAACCGACAATCGCGCCGGTGACGCCGCGTTGCAAATTGGCACACTGCGTCTGGACCGCAATCAATTACAGGTCTGCGTCGGCGAGCACAATGTCGAGCTGACGCCGGTGCAATTTAAACTTCTGTGGTGCCTCGCTAGCCACCAAAACGAAGTTCTCTCCAAACCCTACCTGCACACTCTGGTACTGGAAAAACCCTACAGCCGCCACGATCGCAGCATCGATATGCATCTAAGCCGCGTGCGCAAAAAGCTCGAGCATGCTGGCCTGCCTGCCGACCGCCTGCAGACGGTGCACGGCAGGGGCTATTGTTTCGTCTGAAGCGCCGCCCCATAATTTGCCAACGCGTCGAATTTGCCGCCGCGCGCCCTTGCTCACATCCCCATTTCGGATGAATGACGATGAATAAGCCGCTTTTGGTAAGGCTTGGTCTGCTAGTGGTTGGCGGAACCCTGGCTCTGTTCAGCACCATGAATTTTTTGAGCTATAGAGCCGAGGAGGAGATGAGCTTTATTGCCCCCGAGCATCAGCGGGGTCTGCTGGAATACGCGGCCCGTCTGGATAAACTCTGGCGTGCAGGCGATGCCAAACAGCTGGAGCGCGCGATCGAATATATTCAGCGACGGGAGAAAACCTGGGCGGCCCTGGTGACCGCGGACCTCAGCACGCATGCCGGCACGCAGCTGATTGAAGAATATCGCGAGGATTTTCGCCTTGGCCGCCGGGTGGACTGGAAGATTCATCTTTATTTTGCCGAGAATCCGGTGCTGGACATGCCGATCGGCGACGGCGACGTGCATTTTTTGATTCGGTTGCCCGAGAGAATGCGCCCTGGCGGCAATCGCCAATTTATCGGGATTTTGCTGCGGCTGGTATTGCCGCTCTGCCTGCTGGGCGCCATGACGGCGCTGATCTATCGCCATATCATGCGGCCGCTGCGCAATCTCGAGCTGGCGACGCGCAAGCTGGCGTTGGGTGACTTCGACGTGGCGGTGCGGCCGGCGCTGGGCAAGCGCAACGACGAGCTGGCCGCCCTCGCGGAAAACTTCGATCATATGACCCGGCGCCTCGGCTTGATGATGGTCCGCCAGCGCCACCTGCTGGCGGACCTCTCCCACGAGTTGCGCACACCCCTGGCACGGCTCGAGCTGGCGATCGAGGGTTTTGCGCAGGGCGCGGACGGCGGCAAGCTGCACGAACGCGTCGCGCGCGAGACGGCGCAGATGCGCCAATTGGTGGAGGACACTCTGACCCTGGCGCGGCTGGACGATGAACAGCCTGAATTTACAGCCGAGCCTGTTGCGCTCGGAGACCTGCTCGCCGCGATCGCCACGGATGTGGAGTACGAATTTCCCTGCCGGCAAATTCACTTGGTTACACCGCCTGAAGTCTTTCCCATTATGAGTTCCCCGCGCGCCCTGGGGCAGGCGTTTGAGAATATTATCCGCAATGCCATGCGACACAGCCCACCCGGCGGCGACGTATTCGTGGAAGTCGATCCTCTGGAGCCGCCGGCAGCTGGTTATAAAATCAGTGTTCGCGATCAGGGTCCAGGGGTGGACGAGTCCTTACTGGAGGCGATTTTTAAGCCGTTCTTTCGCACTGAACAAGAGCCGGATGCCGGTGGGTTCGGCCTTGGCCTCGC
>DJFO01000168.1:2542-2664 GCA_002432555.1 Marinagarivorans sp. UBA5870 | reverse complement strand
ATTCTTTTAGAGCGGATCGAGCGGCCGGAAGAGGCAGCCTTGGTCGCCGAGCGGATATTAGCCTCTTTGGTCAATCGACCGTTTTATCTGTATGGGAATGAAATTCGTGTGCGCACGAGCAT
>DJFO01000168.1:0-2530 GCA_002432555.1 Marinagarivorans sp. UBA5870 | reverse complement strand
GCCAAACAGGGCGGGCGCAACGGTTATCACTTCTATTCCAGGGTGATGCACAACAAATTGCGCTGGCAACACCGTGTTTCGGAAAAGCTGCGAACCGCACTGGAAAATAATACTTTCTCGCTTAATTACCAGCCCCAAATCAGCCTGCGGGACAACTCGGTTGTCGGGTTGGAAGCCTTGTTGCGTTGGAATGCCTTCGACGAAGTACCTCTCTCGCCGTCCGCTTTTATTCCCATAGCGGAAAACATGGGGCTTATGCCATCGCTTGGCAAATGGGTGGTCGACAACGCGTGTAAGCAGGCAGCGCTCTGGCAGAAATCGTTTGGGAAACTACGGGTTGCCATCAATTTGTCTTCGATTCAGCTTTATCAGACGAATTTGGTGGACTCGTTGATGCGGGTGATGAAGGAGCAGGGCGTGAGCCCCGAAAACGTTGAATTTGAAATCACCGAATCCGCGGTGATGCGCAACATGGATACCGCAATTTCCACCATGCGCCGCATGCGCCAACAGGGGTTTCACATTTCCCTTGATGATTTTGGGATTGGTTATTCTTCCCTGAGTTACCTCAAAAAATTTCCGGTTTCTAAGTTGAAGATCGACCAGTCCTTCGTTCAGGGTATAGAGACGGATCCGGTGGACGCGGCTATAGTTCGCAGCGTTATAGGTCTGGGCCACAGCTTGAATATGAAAGTGCTTGCCGAGGGTGTCGAAACCGAGGCACAGCTCGACCGCCTGGGCAATGAGGGCTGTGACTATATACAGGGATTTTATTTTTCCCGCCCTCTTGTAGCAGACGCCGTGACAGCCTACATGACCGGCATGAAGTCTACGGCGTGAAGCCTGGTCGGTTACTTCAGGTTCAGCACGTCCTGCATATCGTATAACCCCGGGGATTGTCGGTGCAGCCACACGGCGGCGCGCACCGCGCCGCGCGCGAACGACATGCGGCTGGACGCTTTATGAGTAATTTCCACCCTTTCCCCGTCCGCGAGAAACATGACCGTGTGATCGCCCACCACGTCGCCGCCGCGCACCGTGGCAAAACCTATAGTGTCGCGTTGACGGGCGCCGGTCTGTCCCTCGCGGCCGTAGACCGCAACCTGGTTCAGATCCCGTCCAAGAGTCTCAGCAATCACCTCGCCCATGCGCAATGCCGTGCCCGACGGTGAGTCGACTTTATGCCGATGGTGGGCTTCGACGATTTCAATGTCCACGTCGTTGCCGAGGACCTCGGCAGCCATGGCCAACAGCTTAAAACAAAGATTTACCCCGGTACTGAAGTTGGCCGCGAGGCAGAGTGGAATCCTAGACTGCCAGGCGAGAAGTGCGTGCTTTTCTTCGGCGGTAAAACCGGTGGTGCCGATTACCATGCCTTTACCGTGTCGAGCGCACAGTTCCGCATTGGCGAGCGTCGATTTTGGGGTGGTGAAATCAATCAGCACATCGAAGCTGTCTATGGCTTCAGCGAGATCACTCAGCAGCGTCACTCCGCTTTTGCCCAGGCCGGCAAACTCTCCCGCATCGGCCCCCGTCAGAGAATTTCCCGGCCGGGTTACGGCCGCGCCAAGTCGTGCTGTGGGACTCTGCGCTGTGGCCTCCAAAAGGGCTTTGCCCATACGACCGGTGGCTCCGATGATGGCGATTCGCGTTGTCATACTAGTCTCGCTACTGGAAAAAATTGCACAACTGTACGTAACTTCAGCTGTTTTGGGGACGCTTGACGTTGGCCGTTAAAACTTGCTGCATGGCTTTTTGTACAGGGATGTCCAAGAACTGGCAGCGGGTCTTGGGGATATAGGCCATGTAGCCGCCGACTTGGTAGCTCATGGGAAAATAAACGGTCAGCATCTCTGGTAGGTCGCCGAGGCTGGTATTTTCGCAAGTGACAAAGCCGATAAGATGGATGTCCTTATCGAAATTGACGCTGACCACGCGATTCATTTGCTGCTGTTGATTGCCGGCAAAAAAGTACATCAGATCCTTCGCGCTGCCGTAGAGGGTTTTCACCAGCGGAATTTTCTCTACCACCTTTTCCAGCCACGAAAACACGTGGTGAATGACATAAGCCTCCACCAACAACCCGACGCAAAAAATAATTGCGGCGGCGGAGATGACGCCCATGCCCGTGACGTAGCGACCTTCCGGCAAAAGCGCTTGCAGCGGTATCTTGAGCAAATCTTCTGCGGTGGCAAACAGCCAATAGATCAAACCGAAGGTAATGAGCAGCGGCAGGGTGAACAGCAATCCCTTGATAAAGATATGAGCTATTGGCTTCATGGAGGACNNCCTGTGGGACGCCGCGCGTGAATTGTGCGGTTTGCGCCGGCGGGTGGCCGCCGGCATGCGGGTTCTACAGCTTCATATCACCAAAAAAGTTTTTCATGCCCTCGAACCAGCTGGTCTGCTTCGGCGAGTGTTTGGTGCCGGTCATGGTGTCCTGCAGCTCCCGCAACAGGTCCTTTTGTTTATTGGTGAGGTTGACAGGCGTCTCGACGGCCACTCGGCAGAGCAGGTCTCCGGCGGGCCC
>DJFO01000347.1 GCA_002432555.1 Marinagarivorans sp. UBA5870 | reverse complement strand
GCATCCCACCAATAAAAATGCCGTGATCGTATTTGATCTCGCGGCAAACCCGGCGGACTTGATTCAACTCGATGCCGAGCAAATAGCTCAGCGTGTATTCACCGCTCAGGCCGACCTGCCGAATGAGGTGGAGCGAATTCCGCTAAAGCTTGTGCACCTGAACAAATGTCCGATATTGGTGACGCCGAAGCTGCTCGACGGTGAAGCGGCGCGGCGGCTCAACATAGATACCGCCGCCTGCNNGATCCGGAGCGGCAGCTGTACGACGCTTTTATTCCCGACGCGGATAAAAGTCTGCTCGCGCAAGTGCGCGCGGCGGGTGCGGCGGAGCTTGCGGAGCGCAATTTTGTCTTTGCGGATAAACGCCTGCGGGAGATCTTTTGGCGCTACAAGGCCCGCAATTTTCCACAAATCCTCACCGCCGCCGAGCGCGCCCAGTGGAGAGAATTTTGCCGCGATCGCCTGGAGAACGGCGATGAGGGGATTTTATCCGTAGCGCAGATGCAAGAAAAAATCCGCGCGCTCGATACGGGTGATCTCAATANNTCTCAATAAAGACCAAAAGATCATCCTGCAGCAGTTATTCCGCTATAGCCGGTCGCTGGCACAAGAATATGAGCTCGGCGCTAAATGTTGTTGGTAAGACTTTTATGAAAACTCTCGAACTTCTCAATATCCCCGAAGTGGAGCTGGCACCCCAGCTGCGCGCCATGAAACCCAAGGAGCTGGAGCGTCACGCGCGCAAGTTACTGCAGAAATTCTCCGCCGACTACGCCACCGTACTCGCCGCGGTCACCAAAGCGCTGCCCGGCGTGCAGGCGGGCGAGGGGGCGGGTTTTGCGCAAATCGCCGACTTGGTTGCTCAGCTGGCTGGCGCAGGCACCGAGCCGGTGGATATTATCCGGGTGCGTCGCATAACGATCATTTTGGTTGTACTGATAAAAAAACAATTCGAGCGCATCCATTACGGCGAGGCAGTGCACTCAAGCCGGCATTGACGCTCCGGGACTCCACTGCCGGGCCCATCCAGCTCCGTCATTCCCGCGCAGGCGCGGACCCATCTCTCCAGGCCGCTAAAGCCAACTGCAAAAGCGTCATTCCTATCGGCACGGGGACAGCGAAAGGCTCGGAAGGGAAACGCGGAATATGATCAGCGAGCCATCCGCATCGGACGAAACGCCGGAGGGTGATTTATGCTGAGTCGATGCTTTTTTTATTGAGTTCTCGCGCCCTGATCACAATAGTCTTTTTGCAGGTGCAACTATGAACAACAGCGAAATTCCCGAATTTCCCCCCACGGCGCCGCAAGGCGCGTTGGAAAGAATCCAACCACACGCCACCGACGTCGGCGGCCTCTCGGTCAAGCGGGTGCTGCCGCGGCGTGGGCGTCGCCTGATAGGACCCTGGTGTTTCCTCGATCATTTGGGGCCAGTGCGAGGCGGGCCAGTCGAATTGCACGTGGGCGCGCATCCCCATATAGGCCTGCAAACCTTCACCTGGATGATGCAGGGCGAGATGCTGCACCGAGACAGCCTGGGCACTGAACAAATTATCCGCCCCGGACAGGTCAATCTGATGACGGCGGGTAGCGGGATTGTCCACACCGAGGACACTCTGCCCGGGCAAGGGGCGTTGCATGCGGCGCAACTGTGGATCGCACTGCCGCGGGAGCACGCGGATACCGCGCCGCGTTTCGACCATTTACCGGATTTGCCGCGCTGGTCGCAGGGCGCTGTCGGTTTTACTTTATTGGTCGGTGAATATGGCAGTTTAACGATACCCGCGCCCGTTTTTTCGCCCATAGTCGGGATCGATCTCGCCGCGCCGGCGGCCGGTCGGCTGACGTTGGAACTGCGGCCGGATTTTGAGTACGGCCTACTGCCGCTCGAAGGGCAGGTGGGGATTGCCGGCGAAGTTTTTTCGCCCAATGAATTGGTTTATCTCAACCCTGGCCACACCGCGCTGGAAATCGACCACGCGGCAAACNNCCCGCGCACTGCTGATCGGTGGTCCGCCTGCAGCCGAGGAAGTTGTGATTTGGTGGAATTTTGTCGGCCACAGCCGCGGAGTAATCGCCGAGGCACAACGCGCATGGGAAGCGGGCGATCCCCGTTTTGGTCGGGTGCCGGGAGAGGCCCTTCGCCTGCAGGCGCCGCCTCTGCCGTGGACGAATTGGTAGGATGATGGCGCGCGCACAGCGGCACGCGCACAGCGGCGCGCGCACAGCGGCCCACCCGGCTTACGCGTCGCGGCCGGCGTAGGGTATTCGTCTCAGTGCGCCCAGATCGATATTTTCCAGACAGCGCACATTGATGGCCGCGGTCGCCTTGCCGGCAGGATCGGTACCGAAACCAAAGGGGGCGCAGCCACAGGTGGGACAGAATTGGTGGCGTATGACATGGCGATTGAATAAGTAGGTCGCCATATCATTTTCCGGCGTTTTCAGGGTGAGCTGATCGCGCGCGGTAAACCATAATAGATAACCTTTGCGGCTGCAGTGGGAGCAATTGCACTCTATGACATCCCCTGGCGTGCCCTCGACTTCGAAGGCGATTTTGCCGCAGTGACAGCTGCCTTTCACGCTCATAAATCCTCCGCAAATAATGCGTTCAATGGAAAATGGTGGCTTGGAATTCGCGCGGTTATTCTGCGCAAATCACGGTGGGGTGACAATCAAAATCAGCTGTATGCCAGGGCCCAATTTCCGGGCCCCACTCGATTACCGTCTCAACCCGGCACCGCGCCTGGCTCCATATACACCAGTTCCCACGCGTGGCCGTCCGGGTCNNCTTTAAAACTGTGGCCGTACATAAAGCCGTAGTCCGTTGGCTCCCGGTAAACAGAGCCGCCGGCCGCCAGGGCGCGGCGGACCAAATCGTCAACTTCCGCGCGGCTGTTGCAGCTCAGGCACAATAGCACCTCGGTCGCACGATTGGCGTCGGCGGTGGGATGGGGCGAAAAGGATTCGAACTTCTCGCGGGTCAACAGCATGGTGTAGATCTCTTCGCTGATCACTATGCAGGCCGCTGTGG
>DJFO01000119.1 GCA_002432555.1 Marinagarivorans sp. UBA5870 | reverse complement strand
CGGCCAGGTGAAGGACGCCTGGGCGACCGCGCGCAATGCGGGCAGCCTCGGCAACCAGCTCGACCGCCTGTTCCAGCACGCGTTCGCCACCGCCAAGCGCGCGCGCACCGACACGCGCATCGGCGCGAATCCGGTGTCGGTCGCGTCCACCGCCGTGCGCCTCGCGCAGGAATCCTTCGCAAGGCTCGAAGACTCGACCGTGCTGCTGATCGGCGCCGGCGAGACCATCGAGCTGGTGGCCCGCCACTTGACCCAACAGGGCCTGAAAAAAATCATCGTGGCTAACCGCACGCTGGTCAACGCGGTGGAACTGGCCAAAAAATTCGATGGGGAGGCAATTCTGCTGGCGGACATTCCGGACCATCTGCACCGGGCCGATATAGTGATTTCGTCCACTGCGAGCCAATTGCCGATTCTTGGCAAAGGAGCGGTGGAGGCCGCGCTGAAAAAACGCCGCCACAAACCCATGTTTATGGTGGACATAGCCGTACCGCGGGACATAGAAGCCCAAGTGGCCGAATTGAGCGACGTCTACCTTTATACCGTCGACGACCTGCGCGATGTGATCGACGAAAACATGCGATCGCGGGAACAGGCGGCCAAAATCGCGGCGGAAATCATTGAGGAGGGCGTGGCGAGCTTTGCCGAGGATTTGCGGGCGCAGGACGCCGTGGCGACGGTCAAAGCGTTTCGCCAGACTTTGGAGGAAACGCGCGATTCGGAGCTAGCGAAAGCGCTGCGGCTGCTGCAAGCCGGCAACGACGCAGCGGAAGTTTTGCAGCAGCTGGCGCGCAACCTGACGAACAAGATCATGCACAAACCCACCCAACAAATTAAAAAGGCGAGCATTGCCGGTGATTTTGACCTGATTACCAGTATGCACCGTTTATTTGAACTCGATATCGCCAGCGGCGACCCCGCCGCCGACGCCGGGCCGGACCAGGACAGCAACAAAAGCGAGATTTCATGAAGGCGTCAATTTTAGAAAAGCTGGATAGTCTGCAGGAACGGTATGTGGAGGTGGGAGCGCTGCTGAGCGACGGCGGGGTGATCGGCAATCAGAACCAGTTCCGTGAACTCTCCAAAGAATACGCGGAGCTGGAACCGGTGGTTGCATGCTTCCAGGAATATTGCCGGGTGCGCGGCCATCTTGACGAGGCGCGGCAACTGTTGAAGGAAGGCGATGCCGAGCTGCGCGAGATGGCGCGGGAGGAAATCGAGAGCAACGCCGCGCGCTTTGAAGCCCTCGAAGTGGAGCTGCAAAAGCTGCTGCTGCCGAGAGACCCTCGCGACAATAAAAACGTTTATCTGGAAATTCGCGCCGGCACCGGCGGGGACGAAGCGGCGATTTTTTCCGGGGACCTGTTTCGCATGTACTCGCGCTACGCCGAAACTCAGCGCTGGAGGGTGGAGGTCATCTCGGAAAATCCCGGCGAGCACGGCGGATATAAAGAGATTATTAGTCGGGTGGTGGGCGAGGGCGTTTACGCTCGACTGAAATTCGAATCGGGCGCGCACCGAGTGCAGCGGGTGCCGGCGACTGAATCCCAAGGCCGTATCCATACATCCGCGTGCACCGTGGCGGTGATGGCGGAGGCCGACGAAAGCGAAGAGATCAATGTGAATAAGGCCGACTTGCGAATCGACACCTACCGCGCGAGCGGCGCCGGCGGTCAGCACGTCAACAAAACGGATTCCGCCATTCGTATCACCCACATTCCCACCGGCATAGTGGTGGAGTGCCAGGAGGAGCGGTCGCAACATAAAAACCGGGCCAAGGCCATGTCCCTGCTGGTGTCAAAACTCAATTCGCTCGCGGAGGAAAAAGCCGCGGCCGAGCAGGCGAGCGAGCGCAAAAGCTTGGTGGGCAGCGGTGATAGGTCCGAGCGCATCCGCACCTACAACTACCCCCAGGGTCGGGTGACCGACCACCGCATAAATCTCACCTTGTACAAGTTGGAAGAGGTGATGGAAGGCGATCTCGATGACGTGATCCAGCCGTTGATTAACGAATTTCAGACCGACCAACTCGCCGCTCTCGCCGGATGACGGTCGCCGAAGCCCTGACCTTTGCGCACCGGCTGGTGCACAGCGCCACGCCCCGGGTGGATGTGGAACTGCTGCTGGCGGAGGCATTGGGGCGCGACCGCAGCTATTTGTTCACCTGGCCCGAACGGGAACTGACGGCGGAGCAAGAAAGCCGCTTTCAGACGTGGTGCCGGCGTCGGGAAGCCGGCGAGCCAGTGGCCTTTATTCTTGGTAAACGCGGCTTTTGGAGTATGGAGTTAGAAGTCTCCCCCGCGACCTTGATCCCGCGCCCCGACACGGAATTGCTGGTGGAGGTGGGCTTGGAGCTCCTGCAAGCGACGCCCGCGCCGCGCATTCTTGATCTGGGCACCGGCACGGGTGCCATAGCGCTCGCCCTCGCCCGAGAGCTGCCGCAGGCAAACGTGGTGGCGACAGACAAGTCGGCTGAAGCCGCCGCCCTCGCCGAGCGCAACCGGCTGCGGCTGGGGCTCGGGAATGTGGAAGTTCGCTGCGGCGATTGGTGGCAGGCAGTGACTGGCACTTTTCAGTTGATCATCAGTAATCCTCCCTATATCGATGAGGCGGACCCGCATCTGCAGGCCGGCGATCTGCGCTTCGAACCGCGCTCCGCCCTGGTCGCCCCGCACCACGGCTACGCGGACATCCACGTTATCATCGCCGGGGCACCGCGGCACTTGACGGCGGGTGGCGCCCTGTTGCTCGAGCACGGCTGGCAACAGGCCGAGCCGGTGCGCTGCGCGCTGGAGATGGCGGGTTTTACCGGTGTTTTCAGCCGGCGCGATTACGGTGGCCAGGAGCGGATAACGGGAGGGTGGTGGCGAGGCCAAGAGCGAATTTGATGATGCGGAGCTGCTGCGCTACAGCCGCCACATTCTGCTGCCGCAAGTGGATGTCGCCGGGCAGCTGAAGCTGGCCGACAGCCGCCTGCTGATTGTCGGCCTTGGTGGCCTGGGTTCCGCCGCCGCCCAATACCTTGCCGCCGCCGGCGTCGGTCGCCTGCTGTTGGCCGATCACGACAAAGTGGAGCTGTCCAACTTACAGCGGCAGGTGATTCACCACCAGGAATCCCTCGGCCTCAATAAAGTCGAATCTGCCGCCCGTGCCATAGCGCTGCTCAACCCCCAGGTCGAGGTCGTAGAATTGCCTTGCGCGCTGGAAGAGCCGGAACTGGGGGAAACCGTGCGGCAGGTCGACGTGGTGCTGGACTGCTCCGACAATTTCACAACACGCCGGGCAGTTAATCGAGCCTGTCGAGCGCACAGCAAGCCGCTGGTCTCCGGAGCCGCCATACGTTTGGAAGGCCAGCTGACGGTCTTCGACTTCCGCAGTGAAACCAGTCCTTGTTATGAGTGCCTGTACAACCTCGACAGCGAGGACAATTTGACCTGCGCTCAAAGCGGGGTGCTGTCGCCACTCGTCGGCGTCATTGGCTGCAGCCAGGCGGTCGAAGCCCTGAAAATCCTTGTTGGATTCGGCGAACCCCTCGTGGGCCGCCTGCAACTGTACGACGCGGCCCTCGCTCGCTGGCGCGAACTCAAATTCCGCCGCGATCCCGCTTGTGTCGTCTGCGGATTGCCCTAGGTCTTGGGCGTTTCCTTCTTGCCTGGACATCCACTTTTATATCGGGACATCCAGTTATGTCGACAGTATATCGAGACATCCAGGGTTATATAGAGACATCCAGGGTTATATAGAGA
>DJFO01000344.1:570-11443 GCA_002432555.1 Marinagarivorans sp. UBA5870 | reverse complement strand
GTTTTTGCCGGACGCCAAATTTTGCCAAAATTCCTCCAGTGAATTCGCGCCGGGGTATCGGCCACTCAGGCCGATGATGGCAATATCTTCCCGGGCGCGCTGCGGCGCGGCTGCCGGCGAAACCGCGGTGCGCCGTTTGATGGCCAGGCCGTCCGGCCGGCGGACTTGCGCCGCCTGGCTCTGGCTGTGTGGCGCCGCCGGGCTGGCTGCCGCCGACTGGCTTCCCGCGGCAGCAGCGCCATGGATCAGCCGACGCAGGTCAACCGGGTACCGCTGCAAAAAGTAGTCGGTCAGCGCGGCGATGGTCTGCACCTCGAAGAAGAGCGTTTTTGGCAAAGCGCCAAAAATTTTCTCCAGATGCGCGGTGAGGTTCATGATCACTACGGAATCAATGCCGTATTCCTCCATGGGGGCCGCCGGGTCTAGGCGCGCCGCAGACAGGTTCAGGGCTTCGCCAAGTTGCTCTTTGAAGAATCCCAGGGCCTTTTCCCGCAGTGTCTTATCCGCGCCGCCGGCAGCATCCGCGCCGGCGCTTTGCGGGTCGGATTCGACCCATGTGTTTACCAGGGATGCGTCGACCAGCCGGAGGATTTTATTTGCTTTGCCATTGACCACCAGAGTTCTCGCCTGCCGCAGCCGCAGGCAGTCTTCGAGCAGGCGCAGTCCGCTTTCTGTGTCCAAAGGCGTGAGGCCAAGTTGCTCCAATTGGAGCAATATATCCGGACTCACCCGCATGCCGCCGGACTGCCAGAGCGGCCAGTTTATGGCCAGGCTGAGCCCGCTTTTGAGACCCGCGTCCACCTCCAGCTGCCGCGCGCGGATAAATTCGTCCATAAATCCATTGGCCGCCGCATAATCCGCTTGGCCGATATTGCCCAAGGCACTGGCGACGGAGGAAAAGCGGACAAAATAATCGAGGGAAAAGTCGGCACTCAACTTGTCCAGTAGCACGAGGCCCGTCACTTTCGGTCGCAAAACGTTTTTTACCGCATCCAGTTTTTTATTTTTCAGCAACGCGTCCCGGGTGGTGCCGGCACAATGAAAAATTCCGTGCAGGGCGCCGGTTGTACCCCGGATAAATTCGAAGAGGGCGGTAGCCCNNACATCGGCAACATCCGCCTGCCGGTAAATGACCCTACTACCCTTGTCCTGTAGAAGTTTCAGGCGGGCCTCTGCCTGGTCCTCGAGCGCCGAGCGGCCGGTCAGGATCAGGGTGGCGGCCGAGGTTCGTTCAGCGATATGACCGGCGAGGATAAAGCCCAGTCCCCCCATGCCGCCGCTAATTAGATAAACGCCGTCGTTGCGCCAGACTGGCGAGTTGGACTCGGCTTGGCTGCCGGGGCGGGCGATTGGAGCCCAGCCGGCAATCTGCCGGGGATAATGCTGCGGCGCTCCCTGCAGTTGGTAGCGGATTTCCCTGACCGACGGTTCGCGCAGATTTTCCTCGAGCAACGTGTGCAAGCGAGCGGACTCGAGGTCCGTCGGCAGTTGCATAATCTGGGTAGCGAGGCCGGGAATCTCCAGGCACGCCGTTTTCAGCAAACCGGCAAGGCCCGTGAATAACGGGTTGGCGTCTGCACCACCAACCACTGCGATCTGCAGCAGATACTTTACCTGCACGGCGGCGGCAACCTGCTGCAACACCGCCAGGGTTTTTTCTACCGCCAGATCGAAAGCGGCTTCGCGCTCGGCGGGGTCCAAATGGACGTATTCCATTTCGACCGCGGCCGCGGCACCTTCCATAAAAGATCTGCGTCGGTCGGCACCGAATACTAACAGGCGCCGCGTCCGATCGGCCTCGGGCGAGCCTTGGCGGGTTATAGGAGCGTCCCGCCAGACTGGAGTGAAAAGCAGGGCGCTGTTGGAGCGCCGGGGTGCGGCGCGCACATGGAAACCGCGCAGCGACAGCACACAACTTTTATCCTCATCGAAAATGTCCACATCGTATTTCTGCGCGGCTGCGCCAGTGCCGCTGGCGAGTCTGGCGTAGGCCCAGGCATCGGCGGGCAGCGGGGCAAATATTTGCACTGCGTCCACGGCGAAGGGCGCCACCGGATCAAACGCGCGAGTCTCCCAATCGGGGTGCAATCCGAGACTGGTTTGTAATGCGCCGTCCAATAAACCCGGGTGAAGCGCGAAGCCCTTTTGCTCTGTCCCATCGCAGTGGGACAGGGAAAGATTTGCCAAAACCTGGGTTGCACTGCGGGAGAGGGAGCGGATCGTCCGATGGGTCACACCATAGTGAAGATCCATATCGTCAAACAGGCGGTAGACCTCATCCCCCTGCCACTGCTCGAGCGCTGTCTCCTCGACTGCCGGAAATACCGGCGGCCGAGGAGTTGAAATCCATTCGGCGGCGCCCTGGGTGAAAACAACTTCCTCGCCACTGCCGTCGTCGATGCCGTAAATATCGTACACCGCCCGCTGCGAGCCCTCGGGGACCACGCTGAGATATAAGGTCAGACTCTTACCCGCGTAAACGACCGGTTTATACCAGACTATGTCCTGCAGCTGCAGAACCCGGGCTGCCGTTTTGTCCGATCCCATTACCCGCACGATTGCTTCCCTGACCATTTCCATTTGCGCCGCGGCAGGAAGCACTTTCGTGTCCCCGAGACTGTGGTCCCGCAAGCAGGGTTCTTTGCCGGATAAGGTGGTGCGAAAACAAAAACCCGCGATTGAAGACACGTTCTCGTGCAGCAGCGGATGAAGGGGCGCCGGACCCTGGTGCTCGGCCTGGGGCACTTCGACCCAATAGCGCTCCTTGAGGAAGGGATAACCCGGCAAACCGACTCGCCGTGCCCGCCTGCCGGCATGGAGGCCGGCCCAGTCCACCGGCTGCCCCCGCAGCCACNNGTCGGCCGCCGCGGAAACTGCGATGGATTTCGCCTGCGCCTTCTGTGCGACCGAAACGCTTCCCGACAGCCACCTGCTCCCGTCTGAGCCGTGCTCGAGCAGATAGGCTAACTGCACAACGAGATCGGCCACACTGGTCGCCGTGGTGGCGAGCCGCTCCGGCATCGACTCCCGGCCGACTTGCAAGGTGAAAGCTATGTCCACCAAAAGCAAATCCCGCCCGGCGGGTCCCTGCAAAAAACCNNGCCGAGAGGACGATGATTTGTGCTGCGCTGGGTGCCATGTCCTCGCGCGCAGATGTTGCGGCGGATGCTGCCGACGGACTGGAATAATCCCGCAAAATAACATGTGCATTTGAACCACCGGCACCAAAGCCGGAGATTCCCGCCGTCCTGGTGCCCGCGGTTGACTGCCCGTGCGAATTGCTCGTATTCCAAGCGGCCATTTCCCTCTGCACACGAAACGGCGAGCGGGAAAAATCGATGCTGGGATTGAGTTGCGCCGAATGCAGGTTGGCGACCAAAGTGCGATGGCGCATTTGCAGAAGCGTTTTTATCAAGCTGGCGACACCCGCCGCGCTTTCGCAATGGCCGATGTTGGATTTTACGGAACTGATCGCACAACTTTGGATGAGGGGTCGATCGCTCAGCTCGTCAAAGGCTTTTTTGAGCCCGGCGATTTCGATGGGGTCACCGAGCGACGTGCCCGTACCGTGCGCCTCGATGAAGCTGATTTGCGCCGGGCTCACCTGCGCATCGCGCAGAGCATCGACCACCACTTGGCTTTGAGCCGCGGGATTCGGCACGCTGTAGCCACTGGTTCGGCCGCGNNGCCCTGAATCACGCCGTAGATGCAATCCCGGTCCCGCTCCGCATCCGCCAGGCGTTTCAGCAGCAAAACGCCGACCCCTTCGCTTGGCACGTAGCCGTCGCCGCCCTCCGCAAAACTTTTGCAGCGGCCATCGCTCGATAGATACTTTCCCTGACTCAACAGAAAGTATTTATTCGGGTGGGCTGTGACATTGACACCGCCGACGACCATGGCATCGCTTTGGCCGTTGCGCAGCGACTCCACGGCCAGATGCAGCGCGGTCAGAGACGAGGAACACATGGTGTCCACGGCGAGGCTCGGACCTTGAAAACCAAAAAAATACGACACGCGGTTGGCGATGGACGCCGGGCTGCCGAACAACGCGAGATNNCGCCTGCGCCTGACTGCCGTACAACTGGTACTCTTCGTACATGACGCCGACGATCACCCCAACCCTCGCCGCGGCGGCACTCGCTGCCTTGCGGACGAGACTCTCGGGAGTGTAGCCCGCATGCTCGACGCAGTGATAAACCTCCTGCAGAAAAAGCCGCGATTGAGGATCGATCAATACGGCATCCCGGGGAGATATATTAAAAAACAGCGGATCAAATTCATCGACGCCGTCCAGAAAGCCACCCCACTTGCCGTAGATGGGCCCGGCGTGCACGTCCGCTTCATTAAAATAGCGGTTGTGGTCCCACCGCGCCGGCGGAATTTCGCTGATGCAGTCGCGCCCATCGAGCAAGTTCTGCCAGAACTCTTCGATATTATCGGCTTTGGGGAAACGGCCGCTCATACCAACGATGGCGATCTCCGCGCGCGGTCGCGAGGCCGCGGTTGCGTCAGAAGCCTCTGGTTTCTGAGCGCTCGGCAGCAGCGCCGGGTCGCGAACCTCCACTACGGCCACATTCACCAGAGACGCGAGCAGGCGCCCCAGTTCATCGACCAGAATGACATTGAACGCTTTGAAATCGGCACGCCAGGTCTGCAAAGAATGGACGACGTAAAAAACCGGCGGCAAAGCCGCGTAAAGCGTCAGACTGTC
Source organism: Marinagarivorans sp. UBA5870 (assembly GCA_002432555.1). The sequence continues at coordinate 6,732 of DJFO01000344.1, read as the reverse complement.
GATGCTGAGCGGAATCTGGATACCGTCTGCGGCGGAATTATCGCTGTCAATGGCGAGACTGTAGACAGCGGCGAGCGCCAGCGGGGAGCAAATATAACGGTCCTTGCCCGCAATGGCCGTCCGATCATCCAGCCGAATTTTACAGATCTGGGTGCTGGCATCGTAGCGCCACGCCTCCTCGATAATTTTGAAGGCCCGCCCCAGCTGAATCGACGAGGTGCGGCGGTAATAACTGTCTATGACGGGGGCGGACATTTTTTGCGAATTGCGCAACATGCCCTGGATATTGACGATCTCCGGCGTCGCCTCGACACCCTCGATTTTTTTGCCCGAACAACAGGTGAAACCCTCGACACGATCGACTGCACGCGCTTCTACCCTAAAGGCGTCCGCTCCCAACTTGATTTTTAATTCGAGCGAGCCGGGCTCGTCGACCAAAAGTGGACCGCCGGTGAACTGGATGTGGCTCAGGCGCAGGGGGAGCGCGCCGGGGTGATGCCGCAGGTATGTCTGTACCACTAGGGCCGGATGAGTTGCGGCGACCAACGCGGGGCGGCCTGACAGCCGGTGATCAGCAAGAAATGGCTCGCCCGCTTCGAAATGATAGAGCTCCTCGGTCAGGTCAGACGGACTCGCAGGCGCAGTGTATTGCGGGCCGCTCCCCCCGGCGAAATGACGGGAATCCAGGAGTTTTTCCTTTTTTAGATACTCGGCGAGGTCGGCGATGGAGTTGTGCTCGAACAGCAGCGTCGGCGAGAGGGTGCTGCCCACCACCTCTTCAATCTCGGCCACCAGCGCCAAAAGGGTCGCGGAGCCGACGCCCATCTCATAAAAGCCCAGCTCCCTATCCACCTCTTGGATTTCCAGCCCGAGATGGCTCGCAATGCGTGCGCACATAAACTCCGCGAAATTGCCGGCTGGCTGATGTTTGTCCATGCCTATACCATTGATGGCGGCAGCTTTGACCGGCAGCGGCACAGCAGCCTGCGGCGCGGTGAAATCTTTGAGACGGGCAAGCTTAGCGGTGAAATTACGGATTTGCGCCACCCGTTTCCCTGTCCCATCAAAATAGTCGATGGAGTACTTCACCAGATCGCCCCGCGTCTCGATGGATGCATAATCGACGCGCGCGATGCAGCTGGCGTCGAGGCGCGCTCCGGCGCGGAAGGATTCAATAAACAGCGGCAGATACAGACTCGCAGGATCCGTGCCGTGGGGCATAACATGTCCGAGGGCGATGACGCTGGCGTCCAGCAATGCCGGATGAAACAGTACCTCCGGCGCAGCGGCGGCGTGGTCGGGATCGACCCGCAGAAAAGCAATTGCCTCGTGCGCGGAACACGCGATTTTTCCAAGCGTCCGCATGACACCGGAATGGACCAGCGCGTTGTTACGACATTTCGCATAAATGTCGGCGATATCCGTTTCGGCAGCGAATTGGTCCAGGTGATCGAGTTTTATTTCACCGAGTGTCACGAATTCCGCCAGTTGGTGAATATCGGCCTTCAGATAAATTGCCGCATCGGCTGCCGCACGGGCGATAGTGACTCGCCATAGGCCGCGGGCTTTTTCCTCGGCATCTATCTGCAGGCGTACTTGCGCGTCCGGCGCTATTATCAGCGGTTGGTAAATCGTAAGATTGCGGATTTCTATCGCGCCCAAATCCGCGGGCGAGCGTCGCAAAAATCGGTACAACAAGTCGATGTAAGCAAGGCCCGGCATTACGCGATTCGAATAAACGAGGTGATGCCTGATCCATGGAAGGGAAAAGTCGACCGTAATTACCTTATTCATTTCATCACCTTGAAGCTTTTTCTTCGGAAAAAATACATCGATTGCACAAACATCCGCTTTGATTTATCTACACGAAACCGTCGGNNGTTTCGTTCGCGCCTATCCAAGCCGGGTCGGCCCGCTCGGTGGCGGACATGCCTTGCAAAAAGGCCATCACGTCCATGCCGTTGTGGGGGACCTCGGGGTCCGCCAAGGGCGTCGGCTTAAGCTTTGGGGCCGGTAGGGGTTGCCGAGCACTGGTGAGGTAGGATGCGTTTTCGAAACGCGAGACCAGCATGTGCGCATTGGTGCCGCCATCCGCGAACGAATTGATCGCAGCAGCGGGAGCCGCCGCCGGCCAGGGTTGCGTTTTGCGGGGAAAATAGAACGGCGATTGGTGCACATCAAAATGGGCCAAGGGCTGGTCGCCCGAGAGAAAGGGCAGCATCTCCCGTTTTGACAGCATCAGTATGACTTTAATCAGGCTGGCAATGCCTTGCGCCGAGAGACTGTGTCCGATATTCGGTTTGGTCGAGCCTACGCCGCAGGTCCCCTGCCCCAGGTCGCCATACACTTGAGAAATGGACTTTAATTCCAACAGGTCTGTGATCGCCGAACCCGAGCCGTTGGCCTCGATATAACCTACGTCCGTACTCTTTAACCCGCTCTTCGCCAAGGCGCGCCGCATGACTTCCTGCTGCGCCTTCGGATTCGGGGCGCTGGGACCCGCTGTGTGTCCATCATTATTGACCGCGACTCCCTTGATGACCGCGTAGATATGGTCCTTATCCTCGATCGCCTGGTGCAGCGTTTTCAATAATACGGCGCCGACGCCTTCACCGACCACGAGACCATCGGCGCGGGCATCGAAAATATGGAACTGCCCCGAGTCGTTATTGAGGCCCCGCTGGTCAAACAGCTGAATGGTGTCTTTGGAGCCGAGCACATTGACACCGCCGACGAGGGCCGCCTTGGTATCGCCCGCAAGAAGATCCTGGATGGCAATATTCAACGAAACTAGCGCGGACGAACAGGCGGTATCAATGACTATGCTCGGACCGCGCAGATCGAAAAAGCGCGAAATATTGGCGGCAAGATAATTCTGTCCCGCGGCAATGATGGGATTGGGCAGGGGCGCAAGAGCCTCCAGCGTGGGATAACGCTGGCTGCGGGCACCCAGGTAAACGCCGATACTTTTCCCGCGCACGCTGGGGTGGGTGTAGCCGGCGTGATAAAACAATTGCAGGCTGGTTTCCAACAGCAGGCGCGCCTGGGGATCGAGCACTTTGGCTTCGTCCCGGCCGAGATTGAAAAAGCCATAGTCAAAGGCATCCAGGTCGCCCAGCAAAGCGGCATGCCCGCGCAACTCGGCGCTCCAGCGCTGTTGCGGGATCGGCGCAATGGCCGAAGCGCCTCGGCTCAACAGCGTCCAATATTCATGGAGATTCGCGGCGCCCGGAAACCGGCACGCCATGCCTACGACGGCGATATCCGTACCGCCGGAGTAAGGCTGCGGCGCGGGCCGATCAGCGGCAATCGCAGTGGCCTTGGCTGGCATACTGGCGCTGAGCGATTCGGCGGGTTTTTCTGGTCGAGGGGCGCTCGGCAAATCCGCGGGCAACAAGGCTTTCACCCTTGCCGCGTGGTGGTCGACCAACCAAGCCGTGAGGGACGATAGGGTGTCGTGCTCATACAGCAGGGTCGGGTCAGATTTGCCCTGGATAAACTGATCAATAGCGCTTTGCAGCTGCGCAAGCAATATCGAATCGGCCCCGTAGCGGGCAATGGAAATATTGAAATCGATTTCCGCCTCATGCAACTTCAATTCTTTGGTGAAAAGTTTTACGAGCCAGGCGGAGGCCAGTGCATGCAGGTCCCCCGCGGGGGTGACCTGCCGCACGGCCGCCAAAGCGGATTTCTGTGCACCGCGCGCGGCTGCCGTGAGGGATGTATCTTTGGTGACCGTGAGGAGCAGACTTTCCGGCCGCCACCGATCCGCATCGACATAAGCGGGCATGATCACGGATTTGGCGCTCGAACGCAGAAGTTCATCGAGCAATGCGAGGCCTTCCTCCGCGGAATGGCTCAAGAGCCCGGTCGACTGGTAAGCGGGACTCGACACCTCGCCCATGCCTACACCCTTCCAACTCGGCCACTGAATGCTGAGGATCCGCAGGTGCTTGGCTTGGGCCTGCGCGATGGAATCCATCGCCGCATTTGCCGCGGCGTAGTCGCTCTGTCCTACCGACAGAGCCGGAATAACCCCGGACACCGAGGAAAACAGTACGACAAAATTGAGCGTCTGCTTATCCACCAGTTCCAGCAGATTCATTATGCCCGACGCCTTGGGCGCGAAGATTCGCGCGAAATCCTCCGGCTCTTTGCGGATAAACGCGGGATTTCTGGTATTGACGCTGCCAGCGCAATGCAAAATACCACCGATTGGCCCCAGCCCACTGACCGCCTGTGCAATGGTGTTCTGCAGGCTTTCCATATCGTCCAACGCGGGCGACGCGACCTGCACCTGTGCACCTGCCGCCTCAAGGAATTGAATATCGGCGATTTTCTGGCGGGTGTCCTCGTCATAACCGCTTGCATCGGCCCACGACTCCCGCGGTGGCAGTGGCTTTTGGCCGAGCAGCAAGAGTTTTTTAACACCGTGGCGCATGACGAAGTGTTTCGCACCCGCCATGCCTAAACCGCGCGTGCCGCCGGTTATCAGCAGCGTGCGACCGTCTTGCCAAACAGGGCCGCTAGGCCGTGCATCGGCGAGCTGCGGCATTTCTCGCAACACCCCGGCGTACCGAATGCCGTGCCTATAACAAACGGCAACTTCAGAGGTGTTGGTGTCGAGCTCGGCCACAATCCATTTAGCGAGTTCCGCGCGCGGCGTTTGGTCCCGCGGCAGGTCGACATGCCGGGCAAAAATGGTTGAGTATTCCCGCTGCAACATGCGGTAAACAGGGGCCAGACTCGCGCCCTGCAGATGCACCTCGGAATTTCCAAACGGCTCGAGGCCGCGGGTGAAAAAAAGCACGCGCTTATGGTCCCTGGCCTGCTCAACGAACTTCTGCAAGAGGTCCAAGGCGATAAGCGCCGGGTCGTCGGCACCACAAGCCGTGAGATCGATCCAGGCTTGCCAAAAATTCATGTCCGTCTGGCGGAATGTCTCGAGGGACTGCGGCTGATCGATTACCCAGACGGCCGCATTGGATAAATGCGCCGCGACCTGCCGAGCAAGATCCGCTCCGGATGACAATGTCACTATACAAGTCGGCCGATCGAGCACCGATGGAACGAGCGGAACGCCCGGCTTTTCCGCCCAGGTTTTTTCGACGAAAATCTTTTTACGGACTGTCGGCGACTTGCTGTCGCCCGTTCCTGCAACAGGCACCAGATCGGGCTGACCGCCCGGGACCCAGCAGCGCCGACGCACGAACGGGTAACCGGGTAAGCTTAAACGCCGTGGTGACAGCCCGTGATAGAGGACCGACCAGTCGATCGACACACCCTTAGTCCAGAGCGTGAGCACCTTGCTGAACTTGCCGGCGTGCAGCCACTTGCGCAGTGTCTCCTGCAATTCTTGATCATCCCTGAATAGAGTCAGGGTCTCCTCCCCCTCCTGGACCACACCTCTATACCACTCCAGTGTCGATTTTTTTCCAGCGAGAAAATCATCGAGCGCGACCTTGAGATCCGCCAGCGAATTCACCACAAACGCCAAACGCTCGGNNAAGCTGATCTCCCCCGCCGCCTGCCGTAGATGGGCCCGCAACTGCTGAACTTGCTGCTCGAGCTGCGCAGCACTCTGCGCCGAAAGAGGCACTACATACTCGCGTGGCAGCCCATCATCTGCCGTCCTCGCCGCTGGTAGATATTCTTCGAGCAGAATATGCGCGTTTGCACCGCCTGCGCCAAAGCTCGACACGCCGGCCAAACGGGGAAGTTCCACCTCCGCGTCGCCGATGGTTTGTTTCAGACGCGGCCACTCCTGCAGCTCCTGCTGTACGTAAAATGGCGTCGCCGAAAAATCGATATTGGGATTCAACTTTTCTGAGTGCAGGCTGGGTACCAGTTTGCCATGCTGCATTTGCAGGAGCACTTTGGTTAATCCGGCAATACCCGCCGCGCTTTCGCAATGCCCGATATTGGATTTGACAGAGCCAAGTGCGCAACGCTGTTGCGCCGCCACGCCGCCCCGCGCCGCAAACGCGCGGCTCAGCCCATTGATTTCGATGGGGTCGCCAAGGGAAGTTCCGGTCCCATGAGCTTCGATGTAGGTGATGCGTCCAGGCTCGATATTTGCCTTTTCCATTGCGTCGATTATCGCGCGGCTTTGCAACACGGGATTCGGCACCGTGTAGCCATTGGTCTTGCCGCCGTGATTGA
>DJFO01000344.1:0-556 GCA_002432555.1 Marinagarivorans sp. UBA5870 | reverse complement strand
CACAGCCGACGCCTTCTCCCGGCACATAACCGTCGCCGCCAACGCCAAAGCTTTGGCATTGGCCCAGGCTCGAGACAAACCGCCCACGGGATAAGGCCAGGTATTTATTGGGATGCAAGGAAACATTGACTCCACCGGCCAGGGCGACACGGCACTCCCCCGACTGCAGGTGCGCAAGCGCCAAATGAATTGCCGTCAACGAGGAGGAGCACATAGTGTCGACCGCCATGCTGGGGCCGTGAAAATTGCAGAACCAGGACACTCGATTGGCGATGGACGAAGGCGTACAGGTGATGGATACGCTTTTATCTTCGGCTTTGGCGTGCAGGCCGAACAGGGGGTACTCCTCATACATTACCCCGACAAAGACGCCGACTTTATTGTGGGGCACATCGTCGAGATCCGCAGCTCCGCTGCCGGCCACAGTGCGCGGTGTATAACCGGCGTCCTCGATACAGTGGTATGCGCACTGCAAGAAAAGCCTTTCCTGCGGATCCGTCAATTCGGCTTCCAGGGGTGTGATATTGAAAAACAGGGGGTCAAACTCGTCGACGCC
>DJFO01000101.1:14059-14679 GCA_002432555.1 Marinagarivorans sp. UBA5870 | reverse complement strand
AGAACTTGAAGAACTTGAAGAACTCGATGAAGATGTCGATGAAGAAGAGGATCCGCCCTGCCCGCCACATCCTGCCAGCAAGAGCAGGATGCCTAGCCAAAAGCCATATCTCGATCCACAACTCATTGTTTCCCCCAAGGCGATGAAACTCGGCAAAGCGGCGATCATGCCCACGACCTAACAATTTTGTCTGTGATAGAAATCAAACAATCCTGTTCCGGACACAGTTATAGTCTTTGGGAGCACGACTACGGCGGAGGGAAATGGGGCAACGCGCACTCTCGAATTACCCACGTTCGCAGGACAAGCAACCGGGCAAGGCCAGTCATCTCCATACGACCCAAGCGCCTTGGCCTGCGGCAATTTGTATCCCTTAAAAAACAAAACCCCTCCCGCTTGCGCGGAAGGGGCTCTCGCGTTGAGTCCCTCTTTTTACCAGCTGCCAATCTGCAGAGTAAAGCTGCTGGCCGCTTCCTTCACGTAGACGTAGTGGTTGCAGTTGTTCGCTTGAGTGCTGACAGCGACGAACGCGTTCATAACCTGGCTTATATTGCTGGTTACCAGACCATTACAGTTTTTCACTTCCCATTTTATGGAGCTCAGACCGCTCCACACACCCA
>DJFO01000101.1:13101-14041 GCA_002432555.1 Marinagarivorans sp. UBA5870 | reverse complement strand
GGATGAGCTGCTGGAAGTGCTGGAGGTGCCTCTGATCAAAGTTGCTTTGTCCATGTTGAAAATACCTGTGCCAGAGACGCCGACAAAATACAGGTCGTGTACGCCGGTGATGCCGCTGACGTTGACGGTGAAATCCTGCATGGACGTATAGCTGCCGGTATTGACGGCGCTCAGGGTACCAACCACTTGACCGGATGGGCTATCGATGCGTATTTCTGTGATGCCGCCGGGCTTGCTGGTGCCGTAACGCACGATCATCTGTTTGACGTTCGTCCAATCAACACCCCGGAAACCAAAGTGGTCACCCGCGTCAAAATATCCCATGGAACCTTCGGTCGGCCGCGGGGTGACGTTCATGGCTATGGTGCTGTTTTCACCTTCGTACACAGAGTTGCCCGAGGTACTACCACCGCTGGAGCTGGATGAGCTGGACACAACGCCGCTGCTGGAGCTGCTGGAAGTAGTGCCAGATGAAGAACCGGTACCTGCGCTAGGGGCGTCGAAGTAGGGTTTCAACCAGGCGCCCGCCTGTGTGAGATCCGTATTGGTCCAAGGTCCGGACATGGGCGTGCGCGGCTTCAGAATGGAAGAAGATTCGTCCTTGTTGCCCAAAGACCAGTTCACCCAGCTCAGCTTGCGCTGGTTCATATATTCCATCCACTGCTGTGCAACGGAGAAGTTGGAGCGAGAAGTACCCACGTCAGAGGAGCCCCATTCGGAAACGAATATGGCCGCACCGGCGTTCAGGGCCGCATCCACTTTGCTCTTCATCGTATTGATATCGTGAGTCGCCGCGTAAAAGTGGAAGGCGTACATGATATTGCTGAAGGCCAGGGGGTCCTTTGCCGCGATATCCACATCCTGGCTCCAATTGGGAGTGCCGACAATAATGATATTGTCTGGGTCATTCTGGCGAATGGCGTTGACCACGGTGTTCGCG
>DJFO01000101.1:292-13029 GCA_002432555.1 Marinagarivorans sp. UBA5870 | reverse complement strand
TACATGCCCGCCTTCACCGCGTCGTCGATGGCCCGCTCGGTACGGGCCATCATATTGGTCCTGTCCGCCATAAATCCGCCCCAGAAATCGCTGGGATCGGTCGGAGCGTAGTCTTCAATATACATGGCCAAACGCACGGTCTCCGCACCGAAGAATTCCGCCATATATGGAATGGTCTGNNTTGTCCACCAGCGGGAACCACTGCAATCCGTGGGCACTTATACCTTGCAACTGCACGGGCAGGCCATTTTTGTCGCTCAGCTGACTGCCGACCAAACGCAGGTGGCCGTACTTGTCGACGGCGGAGGCGCGATAGGGGTTTTCAATATCGATGCTGGACTCTGCAGCGCCCGCGCCGGCCGGCATATAGGACGCGACGTTGGTCAGCAAAACTTTATCCAGGTGCACACCCGGGCCGCCTTCGCGCTGCAATAAGTGCAAGGTGTGCGTACCCTTGGTGAAGTATTGGGTAAAGCCGGAGTTCGACCAGCCCCAACTGCGGACATCGGCGCGATTGTCGGCCACCCAGGGCTTCCACTGGCTGGAATCATAGGGGTCACCGCTGCCGGTGCTCACGTCATAGGGTTTGGATCCGGTATTCGGCAGACGCACCCGCGCCCAGAGCTTGTAATCACCGGGCTCAGGGATATAAACGTCAAAGGTAATCAGGCCGTCATCCACGGAACGGGTGCCGTAGTCGCCCCATTTCCAAGGTGCCAAATAGATTGCCTGCGAGGCGGCCAAATCAGCTTTAACCACTATGGGATTCAATTCGGCTCCGGTTTCCGCTTCCAACCAAAGAAACTGGTCAGCCGCCTGGGCGGACACACTGAACCCCAATGATAAAAGCAGCGTTGCGAGTAAGTTCTTGTTCATTCCAAACCTCTACACACCTTTATAGCGCCTCGTATTTATTGCTTAACTTAAGGCGCCAACAACTTTAGGTTGGAAGCGAGGGCATCGTCAGATCCACTTCTGATGCCTCTCAACTCCCGTGAGCTATGGCGCACAAATTTTCTTTCGTGCCCCAAGTTGTCCAAATTGTATTCGGGCAAGCTCCGCACCGCAAATTTTTTAGTACTTTATTCTTATATCGAAATTCATCATTAATTAGGGATTCTCTTATAAAGCCGCAGAGGAACTCATACTTAATTACTGCTTTAGGAAGAACATCTATAACTACGCGAGAGAATTCAGCGCAGGTCGTTATAAGCGATGCCACAAATCGCCTAGCGCGGAATAACTTATGCCCGGCAGACTTTCAAACCTCCGTCGTTTTAGACGCCGCGGTGTACAAAAGGAATAGCGGCTTATGAATCTTTGGTTAGATATAGCGCCGAGCATAAAGAAACAATCTAAGGGGACACGTGGACGGAGCGTCGGTAAATGGAGCACTTATAAAAGGAGGACATAAAGAAGTCGCGCAAAACGGCCTTTTGCTTTCAAAAAGTCATAAAACCGAGGCGTGCTTATTACTGTGGCGCAATAGTCTTCCGAAAAACGCAACTGCCTTTTTGACCCTGAGAGATGCCCGCTGCCTATTTCCAGCCTCGTTTTCATGAGTCCACTTACGATATGGCGCCCTGCGGCATGGTTTTGGAAAAAATCGAAGGGCTGGCGATAACCAGTAGAGGCGAGGTCATTATCGTCAATAACAAGGATGGGGTGGATGCCAGCTACGGAGAGACCCAGTTGCTGCGGCTGGGGGCGGCCCTTCCCCTTGCTGGAGGTTGGGAGAGAGGGTGCCCCGTTAGGCAATGTCCCCTAAAACAACTCCACCACATTTCCTGACGACGGCGCCGGTTTATCCTCCGGCGCCGGACTGGATGGCTCCTGCACCGCATCCAAGCTGCGCCGCACCGCGTCCTCGAGGCGCTTAAACAGCTCGTCTACTTTCAGTCCGTCGTTGAAGATCCGGGTGGTATCCGCCACCAGCTTGGCGGCGATTGCATGGATAAACTCTTCATCGGTTTCCGTCAAAGCGAGATGCGGCAACCGGTGTTCCAGCTGTTCTGAAACCACCTCCACTTCCGCCGCGATCTGCTTCATAACGTCTTGATAGGAATCCTTGAGCACGCTGATCACCAGGCGCACGTCACTGGAAAGCTTGTGCAGTGCCGCTTTTTCTGCGAGCAATTTGTAGCGATCCTCCAATGCGATAATTCGAGCATTTATGCCCTGCACCAGGCAAAAAGTGTTGTCCTTGATAGCGCCGTACTTTTCCGCGTCATTGAGCGGCATGTTCTTGATCAACAGTGAGACCCGGTCGTAATTGACAATTGTGCGGCGACCGAAGTCGACGTAGCGCCCACTGTCTTTCAACTGGGAGAGAAGCTGAGACTCCAGGTGTTTCGCCATGCCATGGGCTTCCATGTCTTTTTTTCCCATCTCGCTGCGCATTTGCAGGCTACAGGACAAGCCGTAACGTGCAATGGTGGCAAAAAATTGCTGACCGAGCTGATCGAGGTTGTCGCAATTGTGAATCTGGAGGAGAAACTGGATGTTCGCGCCTAGGTCACTGTTGTCCACCATGGCGCTGCGCGCGGTTTCCGTAGCCAGTAACAGACGCTGATTCAATTGGGCATTGGCGATTTGATGGAAGATGCTCTTAGTAATGCGCGCGGAAACCTCATCCGGCGTGAGTTTGCTGTCGATCAGATCGTCACAACCTATCTCCAGCGCCTTCACTTTGTCCTGCACCGCCGGGGAAGATGTGAGCACCACCAGCGGGGTCTGCGCCATGAACGCCTGCTGCAGTAAATCTTCACACTGTGCCAACCCCAGGTCGGCCGTCTCGACCCGGTCCAAAACCACAATGCGATAGCGCTTTTGTGCCATACGTTCGGCCGCTGCGTCCCGCGAGGCGACTACGTCGGCCTGGAAAAACTGCACCACGTGCCGCGCGGGAGCCGACAAATCGGAGCTCAATACGAGAACATCGTAGGGCATAAAGGTTTTCCAAAATTGATCGCGGTGCACCCATACAATCTAGCCAACCTATTCATAAATACCAGTCGCCGGCGCCGCGCGGGCCCGTCATATCGCCATTCGGGGTAAAAACCTTCACGGCTGTTCCATTGCGCGATAATCCAGTGCAAAACGCCGGAGGGGGTCTAGATTTAAAGGAAGCGCAGCCCAACCATAGACAAGAATCTGACTTCATGGAATACGCCCTGCAGTTCCAGGTCATTACCGAATGCCTGGCTAGCCGCCTGAACAATGACACGCTTCCTATTCCAGACGCTCCGCCCGTGGCCCGGCGCGCTTTGCAGCTCGCTCGCGACTCTGCGGCGCCTCGTCTAGAAGATCTAGTGGAGCTGCTGCAGGCAGAACCCCATTTGGAGGCGCAGGTGCTGCGGGCGGCGAATAGTCCGCTGTTCTGCAGCGGAGGGACAGTTTTGACGCTACCCCAGGCGGTCCAGTCTCTGGGGCTGCGGGCGGCGGCCGACCTGGCCATGGCGCTGTCACTCAACGCTAATTTGTTTTACGCCCCAGGGTACCAACACTGCATCAACGCTCAGTTGTACCGGTCGCTGCTGTGCGGGCTCTGGGCGAGGGAGGTCGCCCGGATCCGGCGGCGCGGCTTGGAGGCTGCCTTTCTGACCGGAATATTGCGGGATATAGGTCGACCCGTCGCGATACAGGCGGTGTTGGAAGCGGCGCTGCGCCACCGGTTGCACCTCAGCTATGACAAGGTGCTGACGCTGGCGGATCGCTTTGAAGTTCAAGTGACCCGCAAGGTGCTGCGCCACTGGCAAATACCCGTGGTGGTGCGGGACGTGGCAGAGCACTTCGCCGCCTACGCGGAAGCTGGCGCGGCGCGGGATCAAACCATGGTGACCGTGGCCGGCGCGCGTCTTGCCGCCCATAGCCAGAGCGTCAAAAATCGCACGGCGCACAAAAGCACTCTGCTCGCCGACCCAGTGTTCGGCGAGCTGAACCTCCCCGCGAAAACGGTTGAACAACTGCTGGAGCGCACACCTTTAGTGGTTGACACAGCGGAACGTCTGCTAGGTTACTGATTCTGCGGATGACGGCCGCGAAAGCGGCTACTGACGTACTGCGGTAATAGCCCACCAACTGAGCGACCGTGTCCGCGGCAGAGCTGCGATCGAGCGGGACCCCACCCAGCCGGACAAAAAACCTCACAATGGCCAGACGAAGGCTTCTTTCTTCATCAGATAATTCACTTTGATGCCGAGCGCCATGACGACGACCATGGCCAGAATAAAATCCCAGTTCGACGTAGGTGGTGCGACTGCCNNATCCGGCAGAGTCCCTTTGATGCGCCAGCCGAGCAGAGCGAGAATGCGGCGGCCGAGCCAGCGGCTGAATCGGCCGCCCCCGCGCGGGACATTGAGCGGCAAATCCGGCGAACCGGTGCCTGCCCCATTGGGTCAGTGCTCTCGCGTCGCGCGGAATACGACCTCGGGATAACGCTCCTGCGCCAGGGAAAGATTGACCCTGGTGGGCGCGAGATAGGCGAGGTGACCGCCGCCGTCCACCGCCAGGTTGTCGGCGCACTTGCGCTTGAACTCTTCAAATTTCTTCGGATCTTTACAGTCCACCCAGCGGGCGGTGACCACATTGACCGTTTCGTAAATCGCTTCGACTTTGTATTCGTCCTGCAAGCGGTAGGCAACCACTTCAAACTGCAGCACCCCCACCGCGCCGACGATAATGTCGTTGTTGTGCTGCGGGAAAAACACCTGGGTCGATCCCTCTTCCGACAGTTGCTGCAAGCCCTTCTGTAACTGCTTGGTTTTGAGCGGATCGCGCAGANNGGTGAACTTGAGCTCTTCCCCTTCCGTGAACGTGTCTCCGATCTGGATGGTACCGTGATTGTGCAGGCCGATGATGTCTCCAGCTACCGCCTCCTCCACCGCGCTGCGGTCGCCGGCCAAAAACGTAACCGCATCGCTGATGCGCACGTCCTTCGCCAGGCGCACGTGGTGCATTTTCATTCCTTGGGTGTAAGCTCCTGAGCACAGCCGCATAAAGGCGACACGGTCTCGGTGCTTCGGGTCCATATTCGCCTGAATTTTGAAGATAAAACCGCTGAACTTCGGCTCCTCCGCCGCCACCTGCCGCACATCGGTCGCCCGAGCGAGCGGCGCGGGGGCCCATTCGACGAACCGGTCGAGCATCTCCCGCACACCAAAATTGCCCAGCGCTGTGCCGAAAAAGACCGGCGTGAGGTCGCCCTGCAAGTAGGCGTCTAAGTCGAACTTATGCGTTGCGCCGCGCACGAGCTCGATTTCCGCGCGTATGTCTTCAGCGTATAAGCCGAGCAGTTGCTGCGCCTCCGGGCTGTCGAGGCCGGAAATTTGAATATCGTCTGGAATCGTGTGCCCCATGCCCTGCTGGAAGACGTGGATGGTGTCCGTATATAAGTTGTAAACCCCCTTAAATTCCTTACCCATGCCAATTGGCCAATTGATGGGAGCCGCGGCGATTTTCAACACCTCTTCGATTTCGTCGAGCACATCCACCGGATCGCGTATGTCCCGGTCCATTTTATTGATGAAGGAAAGAATGGGTGTGGTCCGCAAGCGGCAGACCTCCATCAGTTTGATGGTGCGATCTTCGACGCCCTTTGCGCCGTCAATGATCATCAAGACGGAATCCACTGCGGTCAAAGTCCGGTAAGTGTCTTCGGAAAAGTCTTCGTGGCCGGGTGTATCCAACAGATTTACCACCCGTCCCTTATAGGGAAACTGCATCACGGAGGAAGTCACGGAAATTCCTCGCTCCTGCTCCATGGCCATCCAGTCGGACTTGGCATGCGGGCCGCGTTTGCCTTTTACCGAACCGGCGAGCTGAATAGCGTTGCCGAACAGCAGCAACTTCTCCGTGATTGTGGTTTTACCGGCGTCCGGGTGAGAAATGATGGCGAAAGTCCGCCGTTTTTGAATATCTGCAAGTATGTCCGCGGTCATTGCGCTGGTGGCCCTGGAGAAAAGGGCGCAATTATAACCAAAAGGCCCCGTGACTCCACGGGTTACTAAAAGACGGACGGGTTCACAGACTGGTCTTTCGACCCGCGAGCGCCCTTGCGGCAGCCATGGGTAACCGGGTAGGTTAAACATGCATTTTTAATACACCTTAGGGGTGAGCATGGTCCGAACTCTGGTGAGCGCGCTTTTCTGCCTGACGCTGTTGGCCGGCTGCGGTGGCACAACGCCTCCCGCGCCCGCAAACGAATGTGCACCGCCTGCGGGCATCGAACTGACGGACATAGAACGGGTGACTGACTGGATCAACGCTATGCCCAAACCGCTCGAGTTGCCCTGCTTTCTCGCAAGCCTGCCGCGACCTCTTGCGCTCAATGCCACCGTCAGCACCTTTAGCGCGCAACCGGCCAACGGCCGACGCAATCCGCGGGTGTTTATTTTTCTCGGCGACCTGACCCTGAGTGTGGTGCCCCAGGAAGCGGCTAAACCCGAGGGTCCGCGGGTCCCGGAAAACCTGTTGGAGATGAGCTTGCGCACGGACGGCATCCACAGCATCAAGGCGGAACTTGCCTTTCCAATTCAGCAGCCCATCACCTACAGCGCCGCCTATACGCGTTTGCGGCGCAGCGACGACTCCAGCCAATGTGGTGTCTGCCACGCCGGCGAAGTTCGCGTAGGCGAGTTTGGGGGTGTACCGGTGTATCAATCGGCGATGCTCGCTCCTTACGATGACGCAGTGGTCAGCCTCGGTTTTCTGCTCAACGAAGCGAAATTCTGCAATCCCGACGCCGAGCCACACCGCTGTGCCATGCTGGCGGCGCTAGTGGGCGACGGCGATATCTTTTGGCTGGAATTTCCGCCGGAGGTGCCGGTTTTATAAGTCAGCCCGGCAATCATCGACCGATCTCGCCGCCGAGAGCAAGGAGCCAAAAATAGCGGGTGGAATGATAAGCAGTCACCAGGATTTTCACCTGGCGCCACCGCCGCCAAACCCACAGGAGGACGACGACCGCAAAAGCCGCGGCCTGTAAGAGCCCGCACACTTCCCATTGCCACGGCAGCTCCCACCCGGCGATCCAATAAACGACTCGGGCAGATAAAAAAACTCCCGCCGGCGCGCAATAAGCCAGGCCCAGTCGCGGCGGCATGGGAACATGCAGCAGTCCGTGGGCGAAGGTGAGCAGCAGAGGACCGTAACACCAAATGGCGAGCGTTTGCACCGGACGCATCACCTCGCCAACCGCGGGGAACGCGATGGTGGTGTAAAGGAATGTTTGGGTGTAGACCATCAACAACAGAAACACCGCCAAGGCAATTTGCCACGCGGGTGGCGACCTGCGCAACTGAAGCAGTCGACACGCCCGCCAGCGCCCCGGCGAGAAACACAGCCTTGAAAAATTCCATAGCCGAGTAAGTCAACATGGCAGCTCTCCCCCGCCGCGGTCACCTCGAATTCATTCGAGACAGGCCAGGTCAAACGCGAAGAGGAGCGCGTCCTCCCGCTGGTTCTGGGCCAAGGGGTAATAGTTCGGCCGAACGCCAACTTGGTTGAAGCCGACGGTTTCGTACAACTCGGTCGCGCGCCGGTTTGATGCCCGCACTTCCAAAAACAGGGTCTGGGCGCGGCGACGTGCAAAGGGCAATAGCTCTAGCAAAAATCGGCGGCCGAGACCGCGGCCCTGCCAAGTCTTCTCAACCACGAAGAGCAGCAGCTCTGCCTCACCGGCCACCAGGGTCAGAACCGCGTAAGCGACCCAAGAGGAGTCGTGCCGCAAACCGATGCAAACGTGCGATTCCAACGAGCTGCGCAAATTTTCGATCCGCCAGGGAAACGCGTGGCTGCGCGCTTCTATGGCGGCCATCTCGGCGAGATCCGCCGGCGTTAGGCGCGCGGGTGTGAATTGTCCGAGCCCGGATATGGCGAAGGCATTCGGCAGCGCGAGTGGCGGCGAGGCTTGGGAATCAGCCGACATGGTGTGCGCGGATCGCCCGCCAGGCGACCGCCTTTAAGGCCGGGTTTAAAAGCATGTCTGCCAGGGATGGCAAAACCACGGCCAGGGCGCCGAGGGTATCCAAGTTCAAGGCTTGGCCAAGTGTATTGCCATAGGATTTGCCAGCGGGGGCGACGGCGCGCATCGCATTGTCTCCCATCAACCACAGATACTGCACCGGCTGACGTTCCAGGCGCGCTTGCAGGAAGGCCAGCACCATCTCCTGGGCCGCCGCCCAATCGCCGAGGTTGCGAGCTCCGGCAATCGGTGGCCACTGCAGCACATCCGGTTTCTGCCCAAAGTCCGCTACGCCCTTGGCCAGCAGCATATTCTGCAGAAGCGTCTGCGTTGGCAGCGCCTGCGCGGCATAGCGACTGTCAACGACCATCAGCGCCGGACTCGCCCGCCAGATACTGAGGGCGAAAGGGGTCGGAGCCGTGAGCGCTGGAGGGGTATCCGGTCGCCCTTCCGGCTCCGTAGCAGGAGGTCGTTCGGGTGCGAGCACGTCCATAAGGCCGTCGACAACGCCGGCTAACGCCCGCGTAACAGGAGGCGCAGCCGGAGTATTTGCCACCGGGCGCTCAGTCGCGCGGAAATTTTCCGAGGACACAACCGTGGCGGGCGCGGCTTCCGCGGAGGGTTCCTCCGTTGGCGGGAGCAGCGCCGAGGCGCGGGCTGCGGGCAACATGAAACGGGGCACAAACTGAGTGATGCCCATCACTTGCAGATATTCCAGACGGCGGCGTTCGTTCACGGTTTCACTACACCCCGTGCTGAGGATGGGAGCGCTGCGCGCCGTATTCCAGCAGGTTGAGCGCGTGGAGATAGGCTTTCGCCGAGGCGACGACTATATCCGTATCCGAGCCGACACCATTGACGATGTGCGCGCGCCGCTCGAGTCGAACCGTCACCTCCCCTTGCGAATCCGTCCCTTGGGTAATGGCATTGACCGAATAGAGCAGCAGATCTGCACCGCTCTTGGCGATGAGTTCAATCGCCTTGTAGGTTGCATCCACCGGGCCGCTGCCTTGAGCCGCGGCAGTCAGTTCCTCGCCGTTGACCCGCAGCAGAATCTTGGCTTCGGGCGTGCAGCCGGTTTTGCTGCACACCTCGAGACTCGCCAGTTCATAGGTGTCCGTCACTTCGCCATCCTGGGTCTGCGATACGAGCGCGTGAAGATCCTCGTCGAATATTTCGTGTTTTTTATCGGCGAGCGTTTTGAATCGCTCGAACACTTCCGCGAGCTGTGTCTGAGAGTCAAAGGTGATACCGAGCTCCTCGAACCGCGCTTTGACGGCCGCGCGGCCTGAATGTTTGCCCAAAACGATCTTGTTGGCATTCCAGCCAACGTCCTCCGCCCGCATGATCTCGTAGGTCTCCCGGTGCTTGAGCACGCCGTCCTGGTGGATGCCGGATTCATGGGCGAAAGCGTTCATGCCGACGATGGCCTTATTGGGCTGCACCGGAAAACCGGTAACGGTGGCAACCAGGCGCGAGGTGGGCACTATGTGTTCGGCCACTATTTGCGTGTGCACAGGGAAAACGTCCCGCCGCGTGCGCACGGCCATGACGATTTCCTCAAGCGCCGCATTACCGGCCCGCTCGCCGAGGCCGTTGATGGTGCACTCCACCNNCACCGCCAGGCCGAGGTCGTTGTGACAGTGGGTGGAAAAGATCGCGCGATCCGCGTTGGGTACCGCGGCGAGCACTCGTGTGAACAGTGCTCCGTACTCGGCGGGCTCGCCGTAACCCACTGTATCCGGGATATTGATGGTCCCAGCACCGGCGGCTATGGCCGCCTCTATGATCCGGCACATGAAATCAAACTCGGAGCGGCTGCCGTCCTCGAGGGAAAATTCCACGTCGTCGGTGTATTGACGCGCGCGCTTGACGGCCCTCACCGCCTGCTCCAACACCTGCTCCGGGGCCATGTTGAGTTTGTACTTCATGTGAATCGGCGAGGTAGCAATGAAAGTGTGAATCCTCGGTGCCGCGGCACCCTTGAGGGCTTCCGCTGCGCGATCTATATCGGCCGCCACTGCGCGGGCGAGGCTGCAAACCCCAGAATCCTTGACCGCATTCGCTACCGCGCGAACGGCCTCGAAGTCGCCATTGCTGGCGATGGCAAAGCCGGCCTCGATAACGTCGACTCGCATCTTCTCGAGCATCTTGGCAATGCGTACCTTCTCTTCCTTTGTCATGGAGGCGCCGGGGCTCTGCTCGCCGTCGCGCAAGGTAGTATCAAAAATGACAAGTTTCTCGCTGGACATGGGAGCTTCCTGATAAACGCCGGGCAAAGCCGAGGATTGTAGCCATGGCGCACCACCCCAGCAAGGACTGGCGCCGGCTGAATGCTCACAGACCTTTGTAGTCAATTTCCTACAAGCGAATCAGTCGCGCGCCACTATTGGCGCACCAACGAAACATGGAAAATGACCCCATCGCAGCAAGGATGCGAAACAGCCTCAAGACCAGCGGAGCTGGTCGATAAGGAATCGGGAAGCAGGACAGTTCGGCAAAGGACATGGATTAATGCCGTAGGGATACACCGCAGGAAGAGGCTGGCGCACCAAGGAGCGGTTGGGGCGGGATTCAGGAAGGATCCCGCCCCGGAAGGAAGTAATCGAGCAGGGAAAGAACCAAAGGACTAGCAGGGAAAGGGCCACAGGATGTGGCAACTCAGGGACGGGAGCAGGACGCACAACAGGGAAGAAGATGGACCGCTGGGACGCAACGATGGGCAAATGGAATCAGCAGGAATTACAGGACCAGCCCGGTTATGGACAAGCAGGACATCGAATGAGACGGATGGCTCAGGGGCGCGGCCAAAAGGGACTGAAGGAGTAAGCAGGAAGAAAGGACTTTGGCCAGAAAGGATTCCCGAAGGGAGGCATTCCCTACATTAGGAAGAAGCTTCACGGACGTATAGATATTGGCACTCGCGCTGCGCACGTTTGATTGACGTACCACAATCATCGTGACATCGAGTGCTTTTATTGTTTGTTCCGCTAGCCAATCTTTTTCTCTAGCTTTCGCTCGAGAGGACTGAGCTCCACTGCCTTTCTGGCCTCGCGCGGCATCGCCAGCCGGCGCTCATAGATGCGGCAAACCACCTTTGTCCACGGCTTCAATTCCCACCGCAGGCAGGTCCCGACAACCGGGTTTGGCCAGAAGTATCTGCACGGTGCCAATCACCCGCTCTCGAAATCCGCCTTCGCAATGGGACAGATGGAAATCCCACATACGAATAAACACATCGTCAAAGCCTTGCCCCCGCACCTCATCGATGCGCAGGAAAAAACGTTTCCTCCAATCGGCCAGGGTGCGGACATAGTGGCCGGTAGGATCCTCCAAGCCGACGATTTGCATATCGGTATCCCGGCGCACGTGATCCGCGATCACCGCCAGCGACGACAGACAGCCGCCGGGAAAAATATACTGCTGGATAAAATCCATATTGTCTTTTCCTCGGTCATAGCGCTGATCCGCGATAGTGATCGACTGCAGCAGCATAGTGCCTGAGGGTTTCAACAGCGCACTGCAACGGGAAAAATTACGCGCATAAGACTGATAACCCACCGCCTCGATCATCTCGATTGAAACGATCTTGTCAAACTGTCCCTCAAGGTCCCTGTTCTCGTCGACCACCAAATGGCCGAATCGGATTTTCCGCAGTGTTCCCAACACCAGCCTGCGGGCGATGCCGTCTACGAGGGATTTGGCAGAATGTGGGGCTTTTTCACGGACGGTCACGCCGGCGGACTTCATTCAACTGTCTCCTCGATCTCGACTGCTATCAATTTTGCGGGAAAATATTTCTAGGATGACGCACAAACGGAACTCGTTTTGCCCAGAGCTTGGCGGCCTGCCAATAAATTCCGCCGAGCACTTTTACGGTCGTGAAGGGATATTGGATGAGCACGTTGCGCATTGCCTGCGCCGTGAGCGGCTCGCGCTGCAGAGCGAGGGCGGCGTCCATCACCCGCTCCCGAGCATCTGCAATGCCGCGCCCCTCGCGCCAATTCTCATATGGATATGTAAACTGTTATCCGGTGCGCTCGAACGCCACTGGTCGCGCATCGCAAGCTCGTTGAATGGCGATACATGAAACACTTTCGCAAAGGAAAACGTCTGTATCCCCGCCTCTTGGCACTGCAGGACATAGGCGTGGGATTCGCCCCAGGGGGTATTGTTCACCTCGGCCAATAAGTAACGCAGCTGCCGCCCGGATTTGTCGAAACAATAATAAGTGCAGAGGGGGTTCATACCGCAGCCGAAATACGGCCAATTGGCGAGCAGCCGCACCGGTCCTTCCGGATACTCACCGAAGGTCCGCGCAACCGTCTATCTGACCGCCTCGAGCAGAGGCACCTCGGCGGGCCCGTGAAAATTCCTTCGGTCAAACCGCGCGAAACTGTACCATTTGTCTGACCACCAGCGGCTCAACTTCGGTACGCGGTCGAGTTCTTCCAGGTCCAGGTACACCATAAATACGCGGTAGCGAAATTCATTTTCGACCGGAGTGAAACGCCGGTGGTGCACCCAACCTGTCTACAAGCACGAATTTAATTCGCTCACGGCCAGGCGATTCCCAGAGCGGCGGCGACGCGCACGACACTCTTGACGCCGCCCTCATGGAACCCGTTAAACCAATAGGCCCCGCAATACCAGGTCCGCTGGCAGCCGTTGATTTGCTCCCACTCCCCTTGCGCCGCAACCGCGGCGGAGGTCAACACCGGGTGGGCATATTCATAACGGCCGAGAATTTTTCCTGCGCGATACTGGCGGCTGC
>DJFO01000101.1:0-283 GCA_002432555.1 Marinagarivorans sp. UBA5870 | reverse complement strand
GGCGGCGTCGAGCCGGTAATTCCAGCTCGCCCAGGTGCGTCTGTGCCGCGGCAATAGCCTCTCGTCCGTGTGCAGCACCACTTGGTTCTGCCGCACCCAGCTCATCCCCGCCAACTGCAGGGGTTTTCCGCCTGCGAGCCGCGGGTGTCGGTAGTGCATGCGCCAACGGAAAATCCACAGATCCTCGCGAACCGACTCATCGAGAAACTCAAACCGGCATTCAGCAATGTGGGTCTTGGACGCGGCAAATAGCAGCGCAGCGCCGGTAGGCCTCGGACTTCCT
>DJFO01000212.1:11344-12212 GCA_002432555.1 Marinagarivorans sp. UBA5870 | reverse complement strand
CGTTGTTGTAGACCCAGAAGGTGTGACTGACGCGGTACGTGGTGAGGTATTCCACCATGGCGTCGAGCCAGTCGATATGGGCATCGACCGTCTCTTGCGGCGTGGGTTTGCCATCAGCCGGCGCGCCGGAATAGAGGACGCGGTTAGCCCAGGAGCGATCGATGCTCGCCTGCAGACTCGCGTCGCCCTTGCCGGTGTAATCCTCCACCTTGACCACCCCGCCCCACTCGCCCATATACAAATGGGAGACGTTCTGCGCCCGCAGGAAGTCGAAGGCGTTGCTCCACTTGCGTGTCAGAAGCTTTTGCAGACTGATATCGAGCACGTAGCCGTTGGCGGAATCCAAATGCCAATCCTGAATGGTATTGGTCGGGCCGTAAACGTGCGGCGAGTACACCAGCTTGTTCTGGTAGGGAATGTCCAAGCGGTAGTCTTCGTCCTGCAGACGGCCAAAATTGCCGCCCCACCAGAACCAGTCGTCATAACCGGCGCCCGGAACCGGATAGGTCTCGACGCCTTCGACGATGATCAACACGTTGGGGTGAATCGCCTGAATTTTGTTGGCGGCCGTTGTGGCGACGTAGGCCCAGTTGTATTCGTCCGGGCAGGTGGCGTCATTGCCAGTCGGATAACCCCAGCAAGCGGATTTGGTGCGATCCGCATAATTTTCGTGGGGCTCGTTTTTCAGGTCGAACCCTATAATGGTGTCATCGTTCTTGTACCACTGGGCCATCAACTCCCAGCCCGCATAAAAATCCTCGACGGTAATGGCGTCGCGGAACCAGACCGGATGGGTGTGGGTATAGGCATCCTGCACCGCGCCGTGCACATCCACTATGATTTTTACACCGTATTTTTTACAGGCCGC
>DJFO01000212.1:0-11255 GCA_002432555.1 Marinagarivorans sp. UBA5870 | reverse complement strand
GGTTTGCCATAAGCGTCGAGCAACTTGTTGCCCTCGACGTGCAGCCAGTCATCTTCATTTGCCGCCAGAACTCGGGCACCGACCACAAGGCCGCTGGAGGAGGAACTGGAGGACGAACTGGAACTGCTGGACGAGCTGCTCGAGGAGCTTGAAGTCGAACTGCTGGACGAGCTGGAGGATGAGTTGGAGGAACCCGATGAAGAAGAGCTGGAGCTGCCGCCGGCGGTGGACACCTTGATGCCTGACACAGTGCCCAGATTGGTCGTGGCATCAAACCGAATTGTCAGATTGCCGTCGGCGACGACTATTCCTTTTTGATCGATATTGTAGGCAACGTATTTGCCTGCCTGCGCGAACAGATCCAGATTCATCACCACCACCTGACCTTCGATGGTGATATTCATAATGCGCTGACTCGTTCGGTCAGCCCACTGTTCGGCCAGCTGGAGCAGTACATCGTAACTGCCGTTGGCCACGGGCAGATTGAAAGTGAAGCGGCCGTAACGCTGGGACTGATAAAGCGCGTCGTCCTCGGTGTTGCCGATGGGATTGGTCGCGGTGGATTGTCCGTTCTCTCCCGCTGGACCCGTAGTCGTCAGGTACGCCGCCGGCTCCGCCTGATAAACGGTGCCGTCTTTGGCGGTGTAGGGCCGGTTGGAGCCTATGTCGAACGCGTAAACCAGTTGGCCGGCAGGCACGCCGCTGCTTGAACTTGACGAACTTGACGAGCTTGAAGAACTAGAGGAGCTGGATCCAGATCCTGAGGAGCTCGAGCTGCTGGACGAAGAGCTGGAACTGCTCGACGAAGAACTGGAACTGCTCGACGAAGAACTGGAACTGCTCGAAGAAGAACTGGAACTCGACGACGAACTGCTGGAACTGGACGTACTCGACCCGTCATCGCCACCACAGGCGGCAAGGACAGAGGCCAAAGTGACAACACAACCCAGTTGCAATGAACGCGACAGGGTATTGTTGAGCGCGCGGGTCAACATAGACTACTCCCGGACAACCGAAACCAAAGGATGAAATGATTCGTCGGCTGGCCTCGGGCGAAGGGGTCCCAGTGGCTTGCGCATTATTCAAATTGTTGCGCAAAAAACAGCCGATTCGGACTACTACACCAGAAACGAAACCAAGCCTGATGAAGACGCCGTCACATCCGGGAAGAAAAAGCGGCAAAACACGCCAGTTTTGCCAACAGCGTCACAAATGTTAGGAGGGCAGAGCCAAGAGGTGCATCACAAGAAGGGCATCAGGAGGTGCAACAAGAAGTGCATCACGAGGTGAGATCTTCCAACAACTGCCGCAGTTCTGCCAACTCCCTTTGCAAATCACCGACCTGCTGTTCCAGCACCGCCACCCGTTCACCTAGGCCCCCGCCGGTCTCGGTGCGGGTGGACAGCGGAGTGCTCTGCAATGCCGTCTCAAGCTCGCCGCTGAACAAATGCATATAACGCGACTCGCGTTTGCCCGGTTCCATTGGCAACTTGGCGATCAACGGATCAGAGCGATTCATCATGCGATACAAAACGATCTCCACTTCCTGAACGTCCTTAAACTCGCAGAGCCGATTGGTGCGCGTGCGCAATTCACCGGGGGTTTGCGGGCCGCGCAAAAACATCACGCAGACTATGCCCAACTCCTGCGGCGAAAGCTTGTATTCGCTGAATTCCGTATTGCAAAACCGGTGCTGGTACTTGGTGACCCGGCTGCCAAAGCCTGTGAGCGCCGTTACCAAACCGGCTTTGACCAATTCATCCGCCGTATCCCGCACCGTCGCTTCGGCCAACTCGAGCACCGGCTCCCGATTGCTTTTCTGATTGCACGCGTTGGTCAGAGCATTGAGCGAGAGGGGGTACTGTTCAGGGGTGGTCAGCGACTTTTCGATCAACGAACCTATGACGCGAGTGTCGTACAGGGATAAGGGTTTCATGTGTCGGCTCGAAAATGGGGAAACGAAGTAGCGCACCGGATGCTATTGCAAACACTTCGGTTTTGGCAAGCCGCGCTGAGGTGGCACTCAGCGCTGCATACCGTACTTGCGCATCTTTTCCACCAGAGTCGTGCGACGCATCGCCAGCCGCTCAGCCGCGCGAGCGACCACGCCTCCACTGTCGTCGAGCGCCTGCTGGATCAGACTCTGCTCCAGACCGTTAATGTATTCCTTAAGATCAATGCCGTTCTCCGGCAACAACACCGTATCGCTCATACTGACCACACTGGGGCCGGTGGAAGTCTCGTGGGGTTGTTCTGGCGCGAAATCATCTTCCACTGGGATATGGCAGTATTTTGCCGGTAAATCCTGCGCGCCTACCACGCCGGAGGGATGCATAATGGCCATGCGCTCCACCAGGTTGGCCAATTCCCGCACATTGCCCGGCCAGTGGTGGCGGCAAAGCGACAAAATCGCCGCGGAATTAAATCGGATCGAGCCGCGTTTCTCCGACTCCATTCTCGAAACCAGTTCATTGATCAGCAGAGGTATATCTTCGGCCCGGTCTTTCAGGGACGGCATTTCGATCGGAAACACATTCAGGCGGTAATACAAATCTTCACGAAAGTCGCCTTTTTCGATCATCTTCTCCAAATTGCGATGGGTCGCGGCTATGATGCGGACATCGGTTTGAAAGGTTTTGTTACCGCCGACCCGCTCGTAGGATCTTTCCTGCAGCACGCGCAATATCTTGACTTGCATGTGCAGCGGCATATCGCCGATCTCATCGAGAAATAAAGTACCGCCCTCCGCCATCTCGAACCGTCCGGCGCGGGAATTGATCGCGCCGGTAAAGGCGCCTTTTTCGTGCCCGAAAAGTTCGCTCTCCAAAAGCTCCGCGGGAATGGCACCACAGTTTACCGGGACAAAAGGTTTTTCGCGGCGGGAAGAATGGTAATGAAGGTTGCGCGCGACCACTTCCTTGCCGGTGCCGGACTCGCCCACGATCAACACGGTCACGTCCTTATCGGCCACTTGGGCCATCATCGACCGCACGCCCTGAATATGGCGGCTGGTTCCGACCAGACTGCGAAAGAGGTGCACCGGGCGTTTTTCTTGAGATTTTTCCGCCACCGCCAGCACTTCGCGGTAACGCTGGGCGCGGTGCAGCGCGTCCAGCAGATGATTGTATTCCAGCGGCAGGCTCAGCTTCGCAATGACCCGCTGCCGCAGCGAGCTCTCCCACTCCATCGGCAGCTCCGGATAATGGTCGCCCAAGGTGATGACCGGCATAATGCCGAACCGCTCGCGCACTGTCTTGAGTTCAACCTGAAGATCGCTGCCGTACTGACTGTGGCCGAGAATTACCACCCCGACCTCTTGCCGGATTTGGCGCAAATCATCGGCGAACAACCGCCATTCGGCAAAGTCCACCGCAACGGCATTTTCTTTCAGGAAATTTAATATGACCAGGAGGTCGTGCTTGACGGCAGCATTGTCTTCAACCACTAGAATGCGCTTGTCATCCAGCATTTTGCTCTTGCCTCATCAGGATACAGGACGGGGATTTGCGCCCGGCGAAACCAGGGGGCATCCCGGCGCATGTCTTATTTTTGACCTTTCGATCGGCGCTGGTTAGCCATCCTAAGTAATAGTCAAAGCTTCGCCGATGGTCAAATTTCTGTCGATCAGCGGTGGCTCTCGGCGCTTGGGAAAACAGGGCAGAAAATTGGCACTTGCAGCAGCGCGCCAATCTCAAACTCGAAATGAAAAAGTTCCATCTCGATTATTGTGCTATAGCGTCCCAGCCAGATTTGAGGGTTTCCAAAAGATTGAGGGACTCGGTTACCGCCGCCAAGTCTTTTTTCATACGCGCGTGCAGCAGACGCCGCTGAATATAGTCGTACAGCAAATCGAGGTTGTGCGGCAATTCCGCGTCCATCGTCAGGTCAAGAGAATCGCGCAACTCCAGGACTATGTTCACCGCCTTAACAAGGCTGCGGTCCAGCGCGCTGGATTGGTCCGCGTCCATTGTCGCCAAGCGAAGCATTTGCTGTGCAAGTTGCAGATGGGCTACGGCGGATTCGTACAGCAGTTGGATCAACCTGTGAGGCGAAGCTGCGGCAACTTTCGTCTGCACTTCCACCTCTTGATAAAGCGATACTTTTTTCACCATGGGGTTCTTTCACCCTTAAGCTCTTTCACCACGAGGCTCTTTCACCTTAAGGTTTTTTCACTGGGAGCTGTCGGGTTACGATTAACGCACCAGTTCGGGCCGCAACCAGGTTTCCGCTGTGGCCGCTGGCAGATCGCGCACCATTTGCGAGTAAAGACCGAGGATTTTTTCCAGCTCTCCCACCAACATTTTGTGGTCGCGCTGCGGATCGTCAAATGCCTGCGTCAATTGAACAGCCAAGAGCTGGTCCCAGTCTTTAACGGCATGCCAGTCATCGGTCAAATAGGATTTTTCCATTTCGCGACGGGCGCGGACCAGGGCCATATGGGAAACGGGGATTATGCTCATGTGCGACTCCGACATCAAAGTCAATGTTTGACATAGGAGTTAGCGGCTGGGATTGAAAATACTTTAGCGGGAAAACAAAAAACACTAGGGTTCGGCNNCCGCCTGCGGTTCAGGCTGCGGTCTCAGGGATATTAATGGTTTTAAAATCCATCTGATCCCAACCCTGTTTAATTTCCAGGATTAGGTTGCGCACCTCGTGCAGTGCAGAGAGCAAATCTTCATGCGAGCATTGGGTGATTTTTCCCACCATATATTCATATAGCGAATCGAGGTTGGCCGCTATTTCGCCCGCTCCCATATTCAGGCTGTTGCGCAATCCATTAATGATGGCCACCAACTTCTGCGTCAGAACTTGCAAATCTGCCCGATTATTTTTGATGTGCGCCTGCACCGCCTGACCGACGCGCTCTAAGGCGCCGTCCATCAAGAGTGAAATGATTTGGTGAGACGAAATTTCTTCTGAATGTTCTTGAATGAACGATGCGGCTTTAGTCTGAGCGACAGCCATAGGGGGGCTCCTGGAATTTCCGGTTGAGCGGCAAAATATTGCCGCCGTATTGGGTTCGCAGGAGATAATGCAGGGAAAGTGCCAAGGCTCAAATTAGCCGATTTGTTTCCAGGCGGAACGCAGATCGCCAAGCAGCGTGATGGCTTCATCCAGTTTGGCCGCGTCGTTTTTGATATGCGCGGCGCTCAAGAGGCTCTGGATATAGACATAGAGGCTGTCCAGGTTCATGGCCAGGTCGCCGCCGACGTCGGTGTTCAGACTCTCACGCAGACCGCCCACTATGCTCACGGCGCTGTTGATCTTGCTGCCTTTCAATTCGATATTGCCGTACTCCATGGCGCCTTTGGCCTGCACAATGCGCTCAATGGCGCCTTCGTACAGCATATCGATCAGCCGATGGGGTGATGCTATTTCGACATTGGTTCGGTAGTGTACTTTTGCGTAGGACTTCAAAGCTGCTTGGGTATTCACGGGACGCCTCTCTCCGTAGGTTGGGTAATGCTGAGCGGTTACTCAACTTATCGGCGCTTAGGCATAAAACTTTAACGGCGATCAGCAAGATCGGAGAGGGATAACCGGTGTCATATTTTTGACGGAAAACATCAGGCGGAACTGCGCGACCGAGTCAATGATGGTTTTCAGTGCAGGTAGGGTTGCGCCCTAACTCATCACAGGGGAAGGCGGCGAAAGAATCAAAGGGGATGGCGGAGAGGGGGGGATTCGAANNTTCGGCCACTCGGCCACCTCTCCAGCAAAAATTTCTCTAAGAAAAATTTTTGTCGACACTCGCAGGATAGATCATTTAAGACCTTATGCCGCGCCGGCTTGGGTGAAGCACCCCCGCCAAGGTGCGGCATGATATCAACAAACCGGTAAAATTCAAATAGTTATACAGGCGAATTTATTCGAAGCACCGGCTCGTGTGATCTGCNNCGGCCTCTCGGGCAAGTCTCCGGAGGCACTTCGACGAAGTGCCGGCGAAGGATACAGATTCGCCGGAAATCCGGCAAACCGCGGTCACTGCTTCGGTTCACCCTCTTCGGGCTGGCCAGCCTGGATGCGCTGGTAGATCTCTTCGCGGTGGACGGCAATTTCCTTAGGTGCATTAACACCTATGCGCACCTGGTTGCCTTTTACACCAAGAACGGTGACTGTTACATCATCACCAACCATTAAGGTTTCGCCGATACGGCGGGTCAAGATCAACATCGATTAATTCTCCTTCTTTTCATCCTGTGAGAGCGACAATTCAGGTCGACCAGAATTGCCGGCGGCTTTCGAAATCGGTCCGTAAATATAGTTTTTAAACAGAGCGCTGTGCGCCTGTGGATCCGCTCAAAAGCCTAGTGAGAAGCTCGTTATGAGCTTTTTTGATGCGCGCCCTGCGGTAATTTCGCAGGGCTGGCGCGTCAACCA
This sequence comes from Marinagarivorans sp. UBA5870, assembly GCA_002432555.1. The sequence continues at coordinate 4,871 of DJFO01000212.1, read as the reverse complement.
TCGTATATTCTTATGCGGCTGGCTTATCCAGGCCAAACGCCTTGTGCAAACTGCGCACCGCCAGCTCCAGGTATTTCTCATCAATAATGACGGAGATTTTAATTTCCGAAGTAGTGATCATCTGGATATTGATATTGTGTGCCGCCAGCGCCTTGAACATGGTACAAGCCACACCGGCGTGCGACCGCATACCGACACCCACTACCGACACTTTCACCACCGTATCGTCGGCGGCCACTTCCCGCGCGCCGAGCTCATCGGCAACGCGTTGCACCACTTGCCGAGCCTTGTGCATTTCATTGCGATGCACCGTGAAGGTGATATCCGCCGTGTGGTCCGCCGCAAGGTTCTGCACAATCACGTCGATCTCGATATTGGCTTCACCGATGGGGGCCAACAAGCGCGAGGCGACACCCGGTTGATCGGGCACGCCCCGCACGGAGATTTTTGCTTCGTCGCGATTGAAAGCGATACCAGAGACTACAGGTTGTTCCATAGCCGAGAATTCCTCATCAACGGTGATCAATGTGCCGGGACCTTCTTGGAAGGTCGATAAAACACGCAAGGGGACGTTGTATTTGCCTGCAAATTCCACCGAGCGGATTTGCAGCACCTTGGACCCGAGACTCGCCATCTCGAGCATTTCTTCGAAGGTGATCTTGTCGAGTCGCCGCGCCTTTTCCACCACCCGCGGATCGGTGGTATAAACGCCGTCCACGTCGGTGTAGATCTGACACTCGTCCGCTTTCAAGGCGGCCGCCAGAGCAACGCCGGTGGTATCGGAGCCACCGCGACCCAAGGTCGTAATGTTGCCGGCCTCATCCACCCCTTGGAAACCCGCGACCACTACCACTCGTCCAGCCTGCAAATCAGCGCGCATGCGCTCGACGTCGATTTCCTGGATCCGCGCTTTGGTGAAAGCATCATCGGTCAGTATTCTGACTTGCGCACCCGTATAAGAACGCGCGTCCTGACCGAGCTCCATGAGCGCCATGCACAAGAGCGCTATGGTGACCTGCTCTCCCGTTGAGACCAGCACGTCGAGTTCGCGCGGATCCGGGTTTTTCTGAATTTCTTTTGCCAGGCCAATCAAACGGTTGGTTTCTCCGCTCATAGCGGAAACGACCACTACTATGTCGTGGCCCTGCTGCCGAAACTTGCAGACTTTCGCGGCTACTGCCTTGATGCGCTCTGTACTGCCGACAGAGGTGCCGCCATATTTTTGCACGATCAGACTCATGCTATGCCTTATCCACAGGAATCCCAGATACGATGCCGAAAGCCCTCGACACCACCCAACGAGACGACATCCACCGCCGCCCCCCGATATTTGCCCAGCTCCGAGGGGCGCCAATTAAACAACAATTGAGCGGCATTGTTAACTGGCCGTGGGAAAAAAGCGACCAAGTACGCAAAATATTTTTGTCAGATTAATGCCCCGCGATGCGATCCCGCAGGACCCGCAGCGCCTCCGGCAGACGGCCATTGTCCTGTCCACCCCCCTGGGCCATGTCGGGCCGCCCGCCCCCTTTGCCGCCGATCTGTTCAGCGACGATGCGCACCATGTCCCCCGCTTTCACCCGGTCTGTCGCCACCTGGCTGACACCGGCCACTAACTTCACGGTCTCGCCGTCGGTGCCGGCGAGAAGTACCGCCGAGTCCCCGAGCTTGCCGCGCAGGCGATCAACCAAATCACGCAGAACGTTGGAGTCGTTGCCCGGCACTATTTTTAACAAAACCTTGATGCCGCGGATCTCTTCGGCCTCCGCCAACCACTCTTCGGCAGACGCGGCCGCTAACTTACTTTTGGCCGCGGCGAGCTCCTTTTCCAGTTGGCGGTTCTGGCTGAGCAAAGCATCCAACTTTTCCAGCACTGAGTCCGGTACGGTCTTTAACATTTGAGCGGCCGCACTGAGGTTTTTTTGAGCCTGCGCCATAAAATCGAAGGCCGCCGCACCGGTAACCGCTTCGATCCGCCGCACCCCGGAGGCAATTCCCGCTTCCGCCACTATGCGAAACAAACCTATGTCACCTGTTCGACTCACGTGGGTGCCACCGCAGAGTTCGATGGAAAAGCCATCGCCCATGGTCAACACTCGAACCCGGTCGCCGTACTTCTCGCCAAAGAGTGCCAAAGCGCCTTTCTGTTTGGCTGCATCCAGGTCACACAACTCCGTCGACACGGCCGAGTTGCGCCGAATTTGATCATTGACCAGTTGTTCGATGATCTGCAGCTGTTGCTGGGTAACCGCTTCAAAATGGGCAAAATCAAACCGCAGCCGCTGGGAATCGACGAGCGAGCCTTTTTGCGTTACGTGGCCGCCGAGCACCTGCCGCAGGGCGGCATGGAGCAGGTGAGTCGCCGAGTGGTTGAGCGCGGTGGCCTGACGCACCGAGGAGTCGACCTGCGCCTTGACTTGGGCGTGGAGCAAAATCTCGCCGCGACTCACCCGGCCGAGATGCAGATGGTGATTACCGTCCTTGCGGCAATCGAGCACTTCGAAACGCGCTCCGGCACATTCTATATAGCCGCAATCGCCAATCTGCCCGCCGGACTCGGCATAAAAAGCGGTTTCCGACAGTACGATCACCCCCTCCTCCCCTTCGGCGAGCCGGTCCACCGGGAAACTGCCGCGCAAGAGGGCGAGCACCGAGGTTTCGCAGCTCAAACGGTCATAACCGACAAAGCGGGTCTGACCCGCCAGGTCGAGACCGGCGGTGTAGTCCAGTTTGAAGGTCCCCGCGGACCGCGCGCGCTTGCGCTGCTCCTCCATCAGGGTTTCGTAACCGGCGAGGTCCAGGTTCAACCCCCGCTCACGCGCTATGTCGTTGGTGAGGTCCACGGGAAATCCGTAGGTGTCATAAAGTGTGAAGACTACTTCGCCAGGGATGGTCTGCCCGCGTTGCCCCTCCAGTTTACTGGCGAGAACAGCCAGCCCCTTGTCGAGGGTTTTGGCAAACTGCTCCTCTTCCGTGAGCAGCACCTTGGCGATATGGGCCTGCTGCGCCGCGAGCTCCGGATAGGCATCACCCATCTGCGTTACCAGGGCCGCTACCAGGCGGTGGAAAAAGGGTTTGTCCTGGCCAATTTTATGGCCGTGGCGAATCGCCCGACGGATGATCCGCCGCAGCACATAACCGCGACCTTCATTGGACGGCAGCACGCCGTCGGCGATCAAAAACGAACAGGAGCGGATGTGATCGGCGATCACGCGGAGGGATTTATCTTCGAGATCCGCGCAGCCGGTCACCGCGGCCGCGGCGCGCAGCAGCGCCTGAAAGAGATCGATTTCATAGTTGCTGTGAACCCCTTGCAGCACAGCGGCGATGCGCTCGAGCCCCATACCGGTGTCGACCGAGGGTTTGGGCAGCGGCACCAATTCGCCGTTTGTCTGCCGCTCGAATTGCATGAAGACCAAATTCCACACTTCGATGTAACGGTCGAGTCCATCATCGGGACTGCCCGGGGGGCCGCCGGGCACGTCCGGGCCGTGGTCGTAAAAAATTTCCGAGCTGGGACCACAGGGTCCCGTATCACCCATTTGCCAAAAATTGTCGGCGTCAAGCCGGGAAAACCGCGTAGGGTCAATACCGATTTCTTTGATCCAAATATCGGCCGCCTCGTCGTCGCTGACGTGCACCGTAATCCACAGGCGCGCCGGGGGCAGCCGCAACACGCCGGTGAGGAANNTCGCCGAAGCTGAAATTGCCGAGCATTTCAAAAAAGGTATGGTGCCGAGCCGTATAACCGACATTCTCGAGATCGTTGTGCTTGCCCCCGGCGCGAACACAGCGCTGGGCGCTGGTGGCACGTTTGTAAGGGCGCAAATCCGCCCCGAGGAACACGTCTTTGAATTGCACCATGCCGGAATTGGTGAACAACAGGGTCGGGTCATTGCCGGGCACCAGGGAACTGCTGGGGACTATGGTGTGCCCCTGACTGGCAAAATAAGACAGGAATGCTTCGCGAATTTCAGCGCTTTTCATAGATGGACAAATCCGAGAATTGAAGTCACACCCGGCTGACCGGGGTTGCGGCAGAAGCGGTACAGCCCTTTCGCAAAAAAAGGGCTAAGTATAAGCGTAGAGCGGGTTGGAGCATAGGGAGCGCGCGGCGCGGGCTAGAGACCGAGGCTGTTTTCCTGAAATTTCTTATTGGCCAGCAGGTGCAAGTGCAGGTGAAAAACGGTCTGGCCGGCGCCGGCGCCGTTGTTGATCACCAGGCGGAAGGCTTCTTCCACACCGATCTGTCGAGCGATCTCGCCGGCCTTCAACAACAGGTGCCCCAGGACCGCCTGGTCGTCCGCCGCGGCGTCGGATAGCTTGGCGATCGGCCGGCGGGGAATAATCAGCAGGTGGGTCGGGGCCTGCGGCGCTATGTCGCGAATGCAGACACACACGTCGTCCTGATAAATAAACTCCGTGGGTATCTCGCCGTCGATGATCTTGCTGAAGATGGTGCGCTCTGCCATGGGGGTCTCCGTCAGGATAATTTTTCTTTTTCGGCCAGGGTGATCTGCCGAGCCTCGGATTCCAGCATCACCGGGATGCCGTCGCGAATCGGATANNTTGTCGCGATCGTAGATCAGCGGCGCCTTGCTGACCGGGCAAACCAGGATACTCAACAGCTTTTTATCGATCGTCTCGGTGGTCATATATATGGGTCTTTGCGGTTATTTTGCGGTTCCCCGGGAGAGACCGGGCATGGGTTTGTCCGCCATCAGCAGGGCGGGGTCGAGGCGCACGTCGAACCAGTTCATACGCCAATCCAGGTGCGGCCCGGTCACTCGTCCGGTGGCGCCGACCTCGGCTATGGGCTGTCCCTGCTCAATGCGCTCGCCAAGCTTGACCAAAATTTTGCTGAGATGGAT
>DJFO01000079.1:224-6802 GCA_002432555.1 Marinagarivorans sp. UBA5870 | reverse complement strand
AAAAATTAATCCTGACTAGGAGAATAACCATGTCAAAAGGGCACAGCTTACAAGACCCTTACCTGAACGTTTTGCGCAAAGAACGCATCCCGGTTTCCATATATCTCGTCAATGGCATCAAGCTGCAAGGTCAAGTCGAGTCGTTTGACCAGTTTGTGGTGCTGCTCAAAAACACCGTGAGTCAGATGGTTTACAAACACGCAATCTCCACCGTGGTGCCATCGCGGCCCGTGCGTGTGCCCATGCTGAACCCCGATGCTACCGGCACCGAAGACGGTGAGATTGAAGCGTAACGAGGTAAAGATTGTTTTTTGATCGCCCCGCCTCCGGTGAACTGGCAATTCTCGTTCACCTGGAGATTACCCAATCGGCCGAAGCCGACGATCCGCGCGAATTCGAAGAACTCGTTCTCTCCGCAGGTGGTGATCCCGTTGCCATGCTGTCGGGCGCACGTGCAGCACCCAATGCGAAATTTTTCATTGGCACCGGCAAACTCGAAGAATTGAAAATTCTGGTTGCAGAACACAAAGCCGAGCTGGTGATCTTTAATCACGTGCTCTCCCCCAGTCAGGAACGCAACCTGGAAAAAGAGTTGGAATGCCGAGTTTTGGATCGCACCGGGCTGATTCTCGATATTTTCGCCCAGCGGGCGCGCACCCACGAGGGCAAACTCCAAGTGGAGCTCGCCCAGCTGCACCACATGTCTACGCGCTTGATCCGCGGCTGGACCCACTTGGAGCGCCAGAAGGGCGGTATAGGCCTGCGCGGTCCGGGCGAAACCCAGTTGGAAACCGACCGTCGATTGCTGCGCGCCCGCATTAAAACCATTGAAAAACGCCTGGAGAAGGTTCGCAGACAGCGGGACCAGGGCCGCCGCGCCCGCTCCCGTGCCGAAATACCCACCGTCTCACTGGTCGGTTACACCAACGCGGGCAAATCCACGCTCTTCAACGCCGTGACGGATGCGGACGTCTATGTGCAGGATCAATTATTTGCCACTCTCGATCCCACCATGCGGCGCATCGAGCTCGATCGTATAGGCGCCGCGGTGCTGGCCGATACGGTGGGATTCATCAGTCATCTCCCCCACCGATTGGTCGAAGCCTTTCGCGCAACCTTGGAAGAAGCGGTCAATTCCGACCTACTACTGCACGTGGTAGACGCCGCAAGCGAGGAGCGGCACCGGAATATGGAACAAGTGCAGCTTGTGCTGACGGAGATAGGCGCGGACACCATCCCCCAGCTCTCCGTATATAACAAGACGGATCTGCTGGGCGACATGCCGCCGCGCATCGACCGCGATGATCAGGGTCGGCCCACTGCTGTTTGGGTTTCCGCAAAAAACCGCATCGGCCTGGACCTTTTGCGGGAGGCGCTGGTCGAGTTGCTCGGCAACAAGATGTTTGAGGGACAAGTCCGTCTCGGCAGTCAGATGGGCAGTTTGCGCGCGCGGTTTCACCGCGCCAACGCCGTGGTGGAAGAACACTACCAGGACGACGGCAGCTGCATTCTGGTATTGCGCCTCCCAGAAATGGACCTAAACCGGATCCTAGCCGCCGAAACCGTCGCCAAAAGCGATTTGCAGTGGCTGACTGACGCCGCTTGAATCACCCTACTCCAGCAGATCCCGCGGTGAATGGAAGTGTCATTGCCCAGACACTTCCCTTAAAATACCGATTTTTTACCGATTGAATCGCCCAAGAACGGAGCAACCTATGGCCTGGAATGAACCGGGTAACAACAACAACGATCCCTGGGGGAATCGCAACCGCAATAAAAACAGCGGTAATGGCGACGGCCCACCGGACCTCGATGAGATTCTCAAAAAAACGTTTGGTCGACTGTTCGGCGGCGGCGGCGGCGGTGGCTCGCGCAACACCGGCGGCTCTGGCTACTTCGTCGTCATTTTGGTGCTGGTGCTTCTGGCGGTGTTTTACATCATTCAGGGCATCGGCATAGTCAACGAACAGGAGCGGGCGGTCGTGCTGCGGTTTGGCGAATACAAGGAAACCCGCGGTCCCGGCTTCCGCTGGAATCCGCCGTTTCTCGATAAGGTTTTCACCGAAAACGTCACCCAGGTGCGCACCTGGAGTACGAAAGAACAAATGCTGACCAAGGACCTGAACATCATCGATATCAAGCTCTCGGTGCAATTCAGCATCGACAGTGCGAAAGACTTTGTCCTCAACACGAAAAACCCGGAGCAAAGTCTGCAGCAAGCTTCTTATTCCGCGCTGCGCCACGTAGTGGGCTCGACAGTTATGCACGAGGTGCTCACAGAAGGCCGCAGCCGTATTGCGGTGGAAGTCGAAGAGCGGTTGCAGTCGTACCTCACCACCTACACCACGGGTATCAATGTGCAGAAGGTCAACATCGAAGACACTAACCCCCCGAAAGAAGTGCAGTGGGCGTTCGACGATGTAATTAAAGCGCGCGAGGACGAGGAGCGTTACAAGAACGAAGCCCAGGCCTACGCCAATGACGCCATTCCCCGCGCTCGTGGTCGAGCCCAGCGGATGGTCGAGGAGGCCAGTGCCTACCGCGACCAGGTCGTCGCCCGCGCGGAGGGTGAAGCGCACCGTTTCAAGGCTCTCCTAACCGAATACCGGAAAGCGCCGGAGGTGACCCGCGAGCGCCTGTATCTCGACATGATGCAGGATGTCTTGAGCAAGTCATCGAAGATTCTGGTGGACGTGGAGGGTGGTAATAACATGCTCTATCTGCCGTTGGACAAGTTGGTGGAACAGAGCAAAAGCAGCGCGGCTCGCAAGGCCGCGCCAGCCGCGACCGACTTAGATGAACTGGCCGCTAGGGTGGCCGAACGCCTGCAGGCCGAAAGCCAAGCGGGAACCAATCTGCGTCGACGGGAGGGTCGTTAATGTCTCCGCGAGCCATATTCAGTCTTATTGTTCTAGCGGTCCTGGTCATGCTGGGCGCCCAGTCCGTCTACATCATCACCGAAATTGAGCGCGCTGTTCTGCTGCGCTTGGGAAAGGTCGTGGATCCCGATGTGAGCACGGGCCTCCACTTCAAATTTCCGTTCGTCGACGAAGTGCGGCGGTTCGATGGGCGCATCCTCACTCTGGAAGCTCGCGCCGAGCGCTTTCTGACGGTGGAAAAAAAGAGCACTCAGGTGGACTCCTATGCTAAATGGCGCATCGTGGACGTTACCCGTTACTACACCGCCACCAGCGGTGAGCAGGAACGCGCCGAACGGCTGTTGTCGCAGCGGATCAACGAGGGACTGCGCAATGAATTCGCCACCCGATCCCTGCAAGAAGTGGTCAGCGGCGAACGCGACCAACTGATGGTCGATCTGCGCACCGCCCTCAACAACATCACCGTTGAATCCATGGGCGTGGAAGTGGTGGACGTGCGGGTGAAAAAGATCGACCTGCCGGACGAGGTCAGTGAACAGGTTTACAAACGCATGAGCGCCGAACGGGAGCGGGAGGCGAAAGAGCACCGCGCCATCGGCTTCGAGCAGGCGGAGATCATCAAAGCCGAGGCGGACCGCCAGCGCATCGTGATTGAGGCCAATGCCTACAGCCAGGCGGAAAAGATCCGTGGTGAGGGCGACGCAAAAGCCGCGGCCATCTACGCCGAGGCTTTCGGGCAAAACTCTGAATTCTATGCCTTCATGCGCAGCCTCACCGCCTACCGGGAGACCTTTACCGGTAAGGAAGACTTGCTCCTGCTCGATCCCAACAGCGATTTCTTCCGTTACTTCAAGGCAGTGGACAAAAAATAAACTATTCTTTGTTGGCACCCTGCGCGAAATTTGCGCAAAACCTCGGTGTTGGCTTTTTCGCTCGAGGCAAAGGGTGTAAAATTCCGCAGCCGGGCCTAGCCCGGTTTTTTTATGTCATCTAGTCAGGCAGTAGTATGTGGGAAACCTTGCTTCAAGCACTGTGTTTAATTTTGATCATTGAAGGCATTGCGCCTTTCGTCAATCCGCGGCGCTGGCGCCGAGTCGTTGCCTCAATGGCAGCGGTGAAGGATGAAAATTTGCGCGCGTTCGGCTTAGCGAGCATGCTGCTCGGCGTGGCGGTTCTTTCGCTACTCTGAGCCGACCGAGACTCAGGAACTCTTTATTTGTCATGACACAGGTTGAACGATGGATGCTGCCCGACGGCATCGAGGAAATCTTGCCGCCCGAAGCACAGCGGGTTGAGCAGCTGCGTCGCAGCTTGCTCGATCTGTTCCATCGTTGGGGCTACGACCTGGTGATTCCACCGATGGTGGAGTTCACCGATTCGCTGCTGGTGGGACTGGGAAAAGACATTGACCTGCTCACCTTCAAGGTGACCGACCAGATCTCCGGGCGCAGCATGGGCATTCGGGCGGATATGACCCCGCAGATCGCCCGGATCGACGCGCATAGTCTGATCCGCGACGGGGTCAACCGGCTGTGTTACGCCGGCCATGTGATCAAGACCCAGATGCAGGGCGCGCTGGACACTCGCAATCCGATACATGTGGGCGTGGAGCTGTACGGTGAAGCTCGCCTTGAGGCAGAGACGGAGGTCATTTCTCTGCTCTTGGCCAGCCTTGAACACGCGGGTGTTAGGGATGTCTGTCTCGACCTGGGTCACGTCGGCATCTACCGCGCGGTGGCGCGCGCGGCGGGACTCAACCCGGAGCAGGAAATCACGTTTTTCAATCTGCTGCAGGCCAAAGCGCTGCCGGATATCAACCGCTGGGTAGCTCAGCACGTGGCGGACGCGCAAGCCGCCGCCTGGCTCGCGGCGCTGCCGCGCCTCTCGGGGGCCCGCAACGTATTGGTCACGGCACGCGAAATCTTCGTGGGCGCTCCGCGCGCCGTGTTTGAGGCGCTGACGGAGCTGGAAAACGTCGCCGCCGCCGTGCAGCACCGCTATCCGGACGCACAACTTTATTTCGATCTCAGCGAACTGACCGGTTACCACTATTTGACGGGAGTGGTCTTTGCCGCTTTCGTGCCGGGCCTCGGCGCGGCGATCGCTCGCGGGGGACGGTACAACCACATAGGCGAGGTATTCGGCCGGGCGCGTTGCGCTACCGGTTTTACCGCTGACCTGGTGGTGCTAAACCGCAACGGGGGCGGCGCGGCACACGGCAGGGCCGGCATTTTTGCGCCCCTGTCGACCAATCCGGAGCAGTGGCAGGTCATCCAGACGCTGCGCGGCCAAGGGGAGCGTGTGGTGATAGCGACCACGGGAGCGGCGACGCCGCGAGATTTTCAAGACTGCGACCGAACCCTTATTGAACGGGACGGCGAGTTTCATATTCAACCACTTTAATAATTCGAATTCGCGAGAGCACTTACTGATGGGTAAGAATGTTGTTGTGTTAGGCACCCAATGGGGTGATGAGGGGAAGGGGAAAATCGTCGACCTGTTGACCGAACAGGTGAAATACGTGGTGCGCTTTCAGGGTGGCCACAACGCCGGCCATACCCTGGTTATCGACGGCAAAAAAACGGTCCTGCACCTGATTCCGTCCGGCATCTTGCACGCGGGAGTCGTCTGCCTGATCGGCAACGGCGTGGTGGTGGCGCCGGACGCTTTGATGAAAGAAATTCTCGAACTGGAGAATCAAGGTGTTCCCGCGCGTCAGCGCCTGCGCCTTTCGCCCGCCTGCCCGCTGATTTTGCCATTCCATTCCGCCCTCGACCAGGCGCGCGAATTGGCCAAAGGTGATGCGAAGATCGGCACCACCGGCCGCGGTATAGGTCCCGCTTACGAAGACAAAGTAGCACGGCGAGGTTTGCGGCTGGGCGACCTCCTCGACCCCGAACGATTCGCGCGCAAATTGAGCGAGGTCATGGACTACCACAATTTTGTGCTGGCGAATTACTACAAGGTCCCCACCCTCGACTACGATCAGGTGCTGCAACAAACCCTCGCCCTCGGCGAGCAGCTCAAGCCGATGATCAGCGACGTAACGGCGCTGTTGCACGCGGCGCGGGAGGCGGGGGAAGACATAATGTTTGAGGGTGCCCAAGGTTCCCTGCTGGACGTGGACCACGGCANNGGCGGCACCGCCACCGGCACCGGCTTTGGTCCCCTCTACCTGGACTACGTGCTCGGCATTACCAAAGCCTACACCACTCGCGTCGGCTCTGGTCCGTTTCCAACCGAACTCTCCTGCGCCGTCGGCGAGCATCTCGGTGCGAAGGGTCACGAGTTCGGCGCAACAACGGGGCGCAAGCGCCGCACTGGCTGGTTCGACGCGGTTGCCCTGCGGCACGCGGTGCAGATTAATAGCGTCAGCGGCATTTGTTTNNCGTGCTCGACGGCATGGACGAAGTCAAGATTTGCGTGGCCTATCAGGACCAGACGGGCAAACCCACGGGTGTTCCCTGCGACGCGGAAGGATGGGAAAAAGTGCAGCCGGTTTATGAAACCTTACCGGGCTGGCAGGGAACGACGGCGGGAGTTAAAAACCTGCCGGAGCTGCCGGAAAATGCCCGTCGGTATATCGCGCGCCTGGAGCAGTTGATAGGCGCACCCGTGGATATCATTTCCACCGGGCCGGATCGCGTCGAGACGATTGTCTTGCGCCACCCTTTTGCGGCGTGAGATAGCCGATCAAAG
>DJFO01000079.1:0-197 GCA_002432555.1 Marinagarivorans sp. UBA5870 | reverse complement strand
CTCCCAAGGCGAGCGCCAAAACCACAAGTGGCAAAACCATATCACCCGGGAACGCACCACCCTTTTTCTTGCCCGGCTGCGGTTTTCGACACGGATGGTGCAGCTCCGCGCAGGGAAAAGCCAATCGAAGTGGGAAATCGGTCGCAGCCGTCCTGCGCGGCTGGCGATCCACCCGCTCCTTTACAGTTTCAAGCGGG
>DJFO01000129.1 GCA_002432555.1 Marinagarivorans sp. UBA5870 | reverse complement strand
CGGGTATAGTGCCGGAATTTATTCAGGATCGCGCCACGCCCGTGGCCATAGGGGATGCCCTGTTGAACTACCTGCACAATCCGAGCACAACCAAAAAACTGTTGAACACGTTCGATGACCTGCATCGCCAACTCAAGTGCGGTGCCGATCGTCAGGCGGCGGACGCCATCGCCCGCCTGGTCAAGGGAGGGCAATCCGAGTGAGTGTACGGTTGATCGCCGGTGTCGACGAAGTCGGGCGCGGGCCGCTTGCCGGGGATGTGGTGGCGGCCGCAGTGATTCTCGACAGCCGAAAGCCCATCAAGGGATTGGCGNNACGTGAAATGCTGTTCGTGGAAATTCAGGAAAAAGCCCTCAGCTTTTTTGTCGCCCGGGCGACTGTGGCGGAAATTGAGCAGCTGAATATCCTTCACGCGAGTCTACTGGCGATGCAGCGCGCGGTGGAGAATTTGCTGCTGCAGCCCCATCATGTTCTGGTCGACGGCAATCGGCTGCCCCGGTGGCGATATTCCAGTGAGGCCATAGTGCAGGGCGACGCCCTCGTGCAGGCGATAAGCGCGGCTTCCATTTTGGCAAAAGTCACTCGCGATCGGGAAATGCGCGCGCTCGACGCAGTGTATCCCGGCTATGGTTTTGCCGAGCACAAAGGATATCCAACCCGCAGCCATGTGGCCGCCCTGCAGAAACTCGGCCCATCACCTGTGCATCGGCGCAGTTATGCCCCGGTGCGCCAGGTGATGGTGCAGGAAGAGCTTTTTTAGTCCATTCGATTCGCAGCGGACCTGTCTCTTATTTAATCTGTTTATTATTGCCCTCCGCGTGTCAATTTTTCGCCGTCGTGCGGCCTATCTTTGACACAGTCCACATTTTTTAAGCTATACCTTCTAATACAAATCCGATTCGGCCCCAGAGCCGGACTCTCGTCGCCAGCTCGCTGGGGCGCGGCTATAACAACTAAAATTTTCGATCGGACCGGGGGTGGACATGGTGAAGCATAAAAATCCTACACCGTCCTGGTGGAACCCGTGGTTTGGGCTCTACCACGATTGGCTGCAGCAACTCATAATTCACAGCGAAGAGTCCGTTATGCGCCGCTATATACGACATCCTTCGGAGATTCCCATCAACTTCCAGGTCAACGAAACCGAGCCACCGGTGGTCAACCTCATGCGGGACGTCAGTTTGGGTGGTCTGTGTTTTACCGCCGATCGACCGGTGCAGAGCGGGACGAGAATCCATATCAATATCCCAATCATGACGGATGCAGCCAATTCTCAGCCGTTCGAAGCCGACGGCGTGGTTGCATGGTGCCGCCGCGAAGGGCCGGCCTACGCAGTCGGCGTTCAGTTTGCCGATCAGTCCACCCAATTCGGGGTGCGTATGGTTGAGCAGATTTGCCACATCGAACACTACCGTTACGATGTTCTGCAAGGGCAGGGCAGGGTCCTGAGCAGTGAGGAAGCCGCGCGCGAGTGGGTGGAACGTTACGCGGCCGAATTTCCATAGTAAATCGCCGCCGTCTTGCATTTCCCCTGTGGTCGCTGCACTACTATTCTGAGGTGTTTCGGATTTTCAATAGCATCGATCTCTGCCGGCGCGACGGGCACTCGCAAGGGGTGCCCCTAGGGTATGGGGAAATCTCTCTGTTGGAGGCGACCCCTGTGGTTGAGGCAGTGCTATTTTTGCGTTTCGGGATTTTCAATGATCTTCGCCGGCGCGACGGGCACCCGCCAGGGGTGTCCTACGGATTCGGGGGAATCTCCACGTAGGGGCAACCCTCGTGGTCGCCCGTCTTGCCGGCGCTGCGATGTACGGATAGGGGATCCAAGGGCAGGGATATTAGCTCACGCAACCAACAGCCGATCGTAACGACGGCTCAACAGATCGTAAAATTGCTCGCGCAGTGCGAGTATCGCAGTTTTGAGGTCCGCGATCTCCTGCTCGGTGATGTCCTGCCGGCCGACGTACACCTGCTTGCGAAATAACGCGATCTTGGCGCCGTACAACCGCAAGGTTTTTTCCATGGTCTTTTCGCCGAGCATCAACAGTTTCGCCTCGGCATCCGCCAGCTTGCGGAATTCGGTTACCAACTCCATATTCACCCGGTCCAATTCCAGTTTCCGTGCGGTCGGCCAGTTTTTGCCGAACCGGGTCGACTCTATGACGAGAGCCGAATAGCGGGCGAAACAATGATTGACATTGCCGACCGCCGCCGAAATCTCTTCGAGCAGCGCCAAGCGTCGATTGGCCGTGGTGGTACCGTTCACCGCCTGGCTTTGCTTGCGATGGTGGAACCAGAAGGCCGCCAATGTAATGCCGCCGCCGAGAGCTACCTTGAGAGCCGTGTCAAAAAAGGGCCAGATTTCCGCAAAGCTCATGGAAGATTTCTCCTCTCTCCAGTCAAAAAAATGACGTATCGATCGTGTAGGAGCTATTCAGCAAGAACCAAACCAGATCAGCAATAACCAATGGTAGGGTGGAACCGCAACGCGGGTTCCACCGGCGGACCGGAGTTCTGCGGAGAAAAAGGGTGTGGTGCCGTGGCATTGGCGGATCGCCTTCGGCATCCGCCCTGCGTAGGGTGGAACCGCAACGGGGGTCCAACCAATGGATGCCGGAGATCTGCTGTGGGGGAGAGGGGCGGTCGGTCAACCGCCGGCGATTTTGACCTTGTAGCCCTTTTGCTCCAACAGCGGCAGAAGTTTTTCGCGATGTTCACCTTGGATTTCGATGACGCCGTCTTTGACGGTCCCGCCGGTGCCGCAGGCCTGCTTCAATTCCTTGGCGAGGTTTTTAAGCGCCTCGGCGTCGAGGGGCAGACC
>DJFO01000186.1 GCA_002432555.1 Marinagarivorans sp. UBA5870 | reverse complement strand
TCCCGCAGCACATCCAGCACCCTATGTTCCACCACTCCATCCACCACCACGCTCACAGGCAGTTCGAATTGGCATTTGCCGCTGAGCAGCCAGATAAACTTCTCATGTTCCAGAGTTCCTGTTATGCAATCCCGAAGTTTTGTAACCGCCGCGTCCACCTCACCGGAGGGAACCCCCAGGGTTAACAGCCGGTTTCGCCAAAACGGAGTTACTTCATCCAGGTTGCGGTTCTGCCAGCGGTGGAGTCCTTGCTGCCCGATCAATTGCAAAATCTCGTGGGTAAATGTTCCGAGCAAACGGGCGGTTGTGTTTTCCTCCCGGTGAACCGGTTCTGCCTGCAGTAGCTCGCGGTTATTAAAGCGAAAGTTCGCCACAAAGGCGGACAGCAATTCCACATTGGGTAGTTCCGGCATTTGCCAGTCGCTTACCAATCGCTGCAGCGGGCGGACGGTAATGGTGACGGGGGTATTGGTATCTTCCGCCTGGGTATCTTCCACCGCATCGGGCGCGGGATAAAACTGGGCGGTGGTTTGCACGCTGGGCCAAATGGGGTACAGCAGCGAATTCTCTGCCGGCTCGCAAAACTCCCGCACTTCTCCCTGTTTACTTTTGACTTGCGCCAGCAGGTGCAATTGTTTACGTGCCCGAGTACAAGCTACGTAAAGCAATCGGCAAGCTTCCAACCGCGTCCGCTTTTTCTGTTCGTATTCCAAATGCCGGTAAATGGGATCTTTATCCTGCCCGGTGGCGCTTATGGGCGCGAGCAGCCATTCTTCGTGACCGTCCTGGCTCAAGCGCTCCTGCCACAACAATAATTCCGGCTCCTGGGGGCGCGGGCTGCGGTGTAGACCGGGGAGGATGACTGCATCAAATTCCAGGCCCTTGGATTTGTGCATGGTCATCAGCTGCAAACGCTCGTCGGCGCGGGGGTCGGGGGCGGCGTAGAGTTTTTGCAGGGCGTCCTCTAATTGTTCCAGGGTGGGCAATTCACCACCTTGGCTGAGTTCTTCAAGCAGTTGCAAAAAACGTTCGGCATCGGCTAATTCGCTTTCCTGTTGCAAACACGCGGGGCCGCCGAGGGCTAGCCATACGCCCTCCACCCATGGGCGCAAGGGTTGGCGGTGGCGTTCGGCCAGCGCGGTTTGCAGCACGGGGGCTATCCGTTGGAGCCGGGCGCGGCCGTCGTCGGATAAATTACGGTCCACGGCGAACATATCTTCCTGGCGCACACTCTGGGTGAGCGCGGAATTCATTTGCTGGATCAACAAACCGGTGGCAGAGCCCTGGTTGGCGATAATTTCCAGGTCAGCGAGGGTCAGGCCGCACCAGGGCGCGCGCAGTACGGCCAGCCAGCTTACGCGGTCGGCGGGGAATAGCAGCGCCCGGGTGAGCGCCATTAAATCCATGACCACTGGCTGTTGGGATAAAGGCTCCAAATCCACCGCGCGAAAAGCGAGGCCGGCATTTTTTAGCGCGGGCACCAAGGCGGCGGCGTGGTTGCGGCTGCGCACGAGCAGGGCGATGGTGCCCGAGGGATTTTCCGCGCGCGCACTCTGAATCAATTCACACACGAGTTCGCCTTCAAATTCCGCCGGTTGTGCGTCCGCGTAAAAATGGGTCAACACGGCGGGGCCGGGTTGTTCGAGGCGGAAGGGTTCGGCGGCGGCATAGGCGACGGCGCCGGAGGAAATATCCTGGTGCGCGGGAAAGGCTTTGGTAAATACCCGGTTGATCCAACGCACCACGCCTGCCTGGGAGCGAAAGTTGGCGGTGAGTTGCAGGGGCTCCAGCGGCAGGCCACCGAGGCCGTGGTCTTTGATATGCAAAAACAAACCGACGTTGGCGTTGCGGAATTTATAGATGGACTGCATGGCGTCGCCCACGCAGAACAGGGTGCGGCCATCGCCCGGCTGCCAACCGGCGGTGAGTTTTTGCAGCAGGTCCACTTGGCTGAAGGACGTATCCTGAAATTCGTCCACCAGAATATGTTGAATGCGGTGGTCCAGGCGCAGGGCGAGTTCGGTGGGCGCTTGTTCGTCTCCCAAGGCTTCCCGGGCGCGGCTGGCGATTTCCGCAAAGTCCACTTCACCGCGGGCGCGGAAGACCAGTTGTAAATGGGCCACCAGCACGGGCAGCAGCTGGGTGAGCGCCTGCAGAATTTCCCATTGCTGGTCGTTGTAGAGGGGCGCGGGCCAGGAATTGACGCCTTGTAACGCCTCGAGCAGGTCGGGCACTTCCTGCAGTTGTCCCAACAATTCCTGCAGCTGTTCTTTTTTCTGTTTGCACGCGGCTTTTTCTTCTTTATTTTCCCCGGTGGGAAAGCCGCCATTTTTATCGAGCTTGCGCCGCCAGCCGCCGTCTTTGGTCAACAACAGGCAGACGAGTCCGCGCCAACGCGACACGTCCGCCGGGTCGCTGCCGGGCAAATCACTGAGTTGCAGCAGCGTGGTAATGGGGGAGTCACTGTTGTCCCGCCGCAAGTTGGCCGCGGCAAAATCCGCGAGCTGACAAAGCGCGGTGTGGCAGCTGGCGGGCAGCAAATCGCGCAGGCGGTTCATCTGGTCGATTAACGCGTGCTGTAAATGGAATTCCAAAATATGCCGCAAGGCTTGCGGGTCCGCGTCGTTTTGGCGGGCGCCGTAGAGAATCGGCAGCCACACGTCGCGGCTGCCGAGCATTTTGCACAGCAACTCTTCCAGGCGCGGGTAGCGGTTGTCCAAATGGCCCAGCAGTAAGCTTAGGCTGGGCGCCCAAGGTACGTCGCTTTCCAGCGTGCCGAGCAGGTCCGCCACCGCGGCCTTATATAATGGCTCGGCGTCTTCGGTGGTGGTCACGCCGCCGCCGAGGGAGGATTGTAAAGGCAGCGCCTGGGTGAGCATGGCGCACAGGCTATCGAAGGTGCGGATCTGCAAACGGTTGGGATTGGCGAGCAGGTGCCAGCCGCGAGTCGCGTCCACATCCAGCACCGCGCGGGCCAGAGTCCAAGTTTCCCGGGCGTGGGGCTCCCGGGGTTCGGCTGTGCGGCCCGCGATTAAAGCGCCGATAATGCGTGCGCGCATTTCCGCGGCGGCTTTGCGGGTAAAGGTAATGGCGAGCACGGCTTCCGGCCGCTCGACGCGCGCCAGCAGGGTGAGCACGCGCTGGGTGAGCAGCTCAGTTTTGCCGCTGCCGGCCGGCGCTTCGCAAATAAAGGATTCGGTGGGGTCCAGGGCGCGCCGGCG
>DJFO01000147.1:16173-16337 GCA_002432555.1 Marinagarivorans sp. UBA5870 | reverse complement strand
GTTGTCAGGAGGACGGCCGCCACCAATAGCACCCAACCGATCAGAAAGACCGAAATTACCGACGATTTAATACTCGGCACCAAGAGCACGTCGCCGTGTAAGCGATCGACTTGCTGATTTACTGCCTCAGGCCGGAAAAGTGCTTGATTCAAGCAACCCCCAAT
>DJFO01000147.1:198-16113 GCA_002432555.1 Marinagarivorans sp. UBA5870 | reverse complement strand
CACCGACTTTATGTAGATCCGTTCGAGACTTAGCATGCGCGCAACCCAACCGTTCCAACTGCACCATTCCCTCACCGTTTTCTACAGTTGCTACTGTAAGAATCACTGGAAATCCATTGTCAAAACGCATTTCATTGCCCTTGAAGGTTTGACAGTATTCATGCACGCTCGCGGCTCCGCAAAGGACAAGTGGTTCATTCAGCGTCAAGCCCAGATTAGGTCGATTACGCTCATTTTCATTCAGTCGCGGCAAGACTTTGAACATGGGACTATTTCATCCGTCAGGCAGTATGCGGATCGTCATCCGTCCGGTGTTGTTTTGTATTTACACACCAAGTCGACGGGGAATTTGACGCCCGAAGGTGAACCTTGGCTCCGCTATATGAATCGGTTTTTGCTCGGCGATATTCGTAAAAACGTTTCACGCCTGATCTCCAGCAATCGTGATACGCTTGGCGTTCTCTATGGAGTTGACCGAAAGCAGGTTTACCCGCTGGCCACTCCGGTCTTCGTCAACTATTTCGCCGGTAATTTTTGGCTCGCAAAATGTTCGTACCTGAGAAAACTTCCGCGGTACGAAAAATACTTGGGGCAATCTGGCGATCGTTACGCCGCGGAAAGCTATATTGGAATCGGCCAGCCGCGCTGCATCACCCTCGATTCTCGGTCTGTTCAAGATATTCATGATGACATCATTCCTTTTATTCTGGCCGGGTTGAAAGCTCCGACCACGGGCACCTCGGTTTGATTTGGCCGCCCCCCGATGCACAATCTTAGGATCACGCTGAAGCACGCAGAGGGCCTATCGCAGACCCAGTCGCCTTGGTCTTAGTAGCGACAATCGTGCGAAGAGCCACTGAGGGTCGCATCTCATCTAATAGCTTGCGGATCTTTTCTTCCTCATCAACATCCAATGCTTCTGCTTTTGCCAGCCTGCAATTGCTTTTAAAAATGGGGTTCGATACCACGCAATCGATTGCACTGCAGACCCGCCCGATCGCAGGCTGTCGACGCCGAATCGAAATACCGAAGCCGAGCGCGTCAACCCGAGCCGCAACCGCAAATTGATCGTAACGCTGAGGGATCACGACTATAGGGGTGCCGGAACAAACCGCGTCTCGGTACGAGTTCATGCCGCCGTGACTCACGAGAATTGCGTTGCGGCCGTAGGACAGCATTTCCCAAAGTGACACCCACTCGAATGATATCAAGTTGTCCAGTTCAGGCAGCTCGCATCCAGAGGCCCCAGCTACCACGATCAAAGGACGTCTGAACCTATGGGCGAGCCCGACACACAATTTTTTGAACCAGGTCTTTTCTTTCTCCGAAACCAACCCGGTAGTGCCGAATGAAACCACGATTGTGGGGCGCTCCGGCGTTTGCCCTTTGAGGGGGAACCAGGCCCGGTCCCAATCGGCATCACATTCTCGCGGCAGTAGCGTCCCGAGTGGGTAAACGCTGGACGCCGAACCTTTGAAATCCAGCATGGGGATAATTGGGGCCACACTACCGCCCGGCGGCTCGGATAAATAAAAAGTCCCTGCTGCGCGGACCGGCATCCTTAAATTGTGGCGTAGACAGACGTCGCTGATGAAGGTCATCTCCCGCCGGAAACGGTCTCGATCCTGCGGCGTCCGCTGGGCTTCAAGGAGAAGCTTTTTTACCGGTAAGAGTAGCGATCCCTTTCCTGGCACCATATAGCAATCGGATGGCAGCGGATCTGGTCCGGCCGCCGGGACGCCGCAGAAAAACCGCTTGCAAGGTATTCGTTGCGAAACTGCCCAATAAGGCAGAAAGCGATATACAGCGTCGATAAAGAGTAGATCCACGTGCAGTGAAAAATCTTTATCACGCCATATCTTGTCCGAAGCCATAGCGCCAGGATCATACCAAATCCCCGCAGAATCCTCGGGTTCACCCAATTCCCTGACTCGATGGAAGCCTGCGGACAACATTCGATCGAACGCGGCGTATCCCCGCAAATGCCCTAACCCACCGGCATATCCGATCAACAGCACCTCATGACCCAGCTTCTTCAACGCACGCGCTAGCCGCGCCATCGGCAGGAAATGCGGTAAAAATGGAAATGGAAATATGCCAATCTTCATCGCNNCCGCGAAGTAAAAACGAATCAGATTCCCGCCGAGGCAATTGAGCGGAATGGCACTGAAGCGACTCAAGTTCACTTAGGAGCACAGGCAATACATCATCCCGATACAGCCAGAACCAATCGGGCTCGCCGTTTTCCGGCGAAGTGTCCGGAACATGGCCACGCCTGGCGTATTCGAAAGGGGGATCGTAGAGGGAATGGATGCTAGGGTCGTTGAGTCCAATCCAGCGTTCATAAATCAGCCGATGGCCCTGCCCAAAATAGTCATGCGGGCACGCAGGAAACGGCCCTGTACCCGGGTCGACCAAGTTTACGATGTAAGACGCATTCGCCCAAAAGAAATTCCCACTCATGTGCTGCCAAGGATAAACGCAGTGACACACGCCAGAGACATCATTCGTCTCCAGCGCCTGGACGTTGGCTTTCCATTGGTCGATGCAGCCCCACTCCAGGAGATGACGCCAGCTATTGATCGCGCGAAGTTTTCGAGCGCCTCGTTGATCCGTCAGCCCAGCAAAGTGACTGATTCCCTTGGTGTGGAAATACAGAACTTTATCGACAGCACCTGCGACGCAATCTCGATATAAGTGCCCAAGGGTAAGAGCTTCGTAAGTGGCGCCGTCGGGACTCACTTCCGCCACGCTAAGCCAATCATAAAGCTCTACCAGTTCCAGAATGCCCGGTGCCCCTTCACCGCTAACCGTGCATTTGACCGAAGCAACTGCTGGTAGGTTGCTTTTTAACAGTCTTTTCAGCTGTTCATCGACCAGCATCCAGCCGAGGTCACCTTTTGGCGCCCAGATATGATAATAAATCCCTATTTTATCTTTCATGCTTCATCTCTTTCGAAAGATCAAACTAGCGTGTTCAACTCGGCTGCCGCCCTGCAACACTCAAATCCAGGGCAATTTTGCGCGTGGACCTCAGGCTGTAGCCTTCGGCAGTTGTTTGCTGTACTTCCGCAAGCGGCCACACCTGGTGTACATCCGAAATTGATTGCGCCGGCAAAAGGCGACCACGCGCTTTTTGAAAATCCATTCCATCATCGCCCGCATTGCATCATCACGCCACTTGGCCGACAGTACCACGTCAACTATATAGGTTATCCTGCCTTCGGACCACTCGTAGGGGTACATGGGAAACATGCCATAGGTATGGATACGCTCAACACTTTCCCTCAACAGTGACGCATAGACCACGTAACCGATCGGCTCGTTGTAGATTCCGCGGAAAACTTTTATGCCGCCGGAGTTATTTGCCAGGGATAAAATTCCTATGTGTTCCTTGGACATTTCCAGACCGCTGTTGAGCCTTAGCTTGCACGCAGTGACAAAGTCGCGAGCTCTCTTTTCCGACACATTCATGAAACGGCTTCCTTTGTCTCGTAAACGGACCGAAACTCGTCTACAGCTTTCAGAATGAATTTTAATCGATCAACGTAGCCGCCCAATCCGGAGGAGGCCAATTCATCTGACCCCGCGGAATTCGAGGCCCTGAGTGCTGCTTCAAAGGAGCGGAAATAATGCTCAACAGGACCGGCGTGGAGAGTAAAATTTTGCCCTACGGCATCGAAGGAAATCCTTATTCGCTTGGTGCGAAGGAGACAGATGGTTTCTTCACTCCAACCTTCATAAAACCATGAAGACAGAACCTGGTATCTGTTCAGAAGGTTCTGGTAGGCCGACACATCTCCATCTGAAGCTGCGCGGGCCACCGCCTTGCGCGTAGCACCTATATAGAACAACTCTGGCAGTAAACAGCGTTTGACTGCAGTTGCGAAAGTCACAAACATATAGGCCTTCAGGGACACCCGTTTCTTTGTGAAGCTGTAGGCTCGCCGGATAACTTCTGCGAGCTTTTCGCCATATCGTCCATCGGCTATTTGCGCCTGCATATCGCTACAGAGCAGCTCGCCGCAGCCTTCGCATCTGTCGCTGTCCGGCATTCCCAGAAATAGCCCGAGCACGGCAGAGATGACGGGATCCCTTTTTTCGATCTGCTCGGGAAAGTAGTGCATGACTTTCGACTTTCGCTCGATTTGCGCCAGCAGGAACATGGATAGCGAATCGTACTCTGGCATCCGAGACAGTTCTGGAAAGCACGCCGCTTCTATTCCAAGAATGGTGGTCACGTGAAACTTGAGGTATGCGCGATACTGGTCAAAATAGTAGGTCTTCAGCACTCCGACATTGAAGAGCTTTTTGCGGAATTTGGCGTAGGTATAGATCACTTCCGCCATTATCTGCCAAGCGGCCGTATGCTCCTCGTAGCTCGTAGGTACGTTGACGCCCGCGAGTAAGACATTCTGACCTCCGGGAACGAAACTCGAATTGGTGAGATCCAGCCACCGCCCATCCAATGCGAGATTGGATGCGGAGAGCGTCCCGTGTGCAATACGGTTGATCCGAGCACAAGCGAATTGATCGGCGTAAGCCTGCAGTATTTTCCCCATAAACGAAATAAACTCGTTGGTCTGGGGAAACAGGGCCTCCAGGCCTCGCATCACGCCACGGATCCGCCACGACTCAGAAGGAATGGAACAAATTTTATCCGGGGAAAAATTAGGGGCAGGAAGTAGATGCGCGGGTCGCATGGCTGCCGCTCGGACAAGCAGCGCCCCACTGGCGGGTCTTATTTTGTTTTGAATGACATCCTGTTCGAAGGCAGTGTCGTCCCCGGTGTAGAGTAGAGCCAAACACGCGGTCACGCCGCGAGGAAGCACAGCGCCTATGCCTAGCGAGTTGATGATCTCCTGCACTGCATCCGCGATATTCAAAGTACCGTGGGAATGGGAGTCGTCAGCGCCTCGGCCAATCAGCATATTTCCGCCTGCGCCTTTGATCTGAGCGCCCGCGACGTTATAGGTCCGGCCACCGCCACCATTACAGCCTATTCCTGCACCGCCATATCGCTCGACCAGGGCCTCGACCTTTTCACCGGAGAATGCATTCAGCTTCTGCGCCAGCTGGCTGCCCTGCAAAACATATGAATAAGTTTCGACGATCTGATCTGCCGCGCTCGAGTCGATTCCGGCCGCCGCCAGAACCCTTGGTTCTGCATGCCAAATACACTGCGACTTGATTTTGACGAGAGTACAAGGTAGTAAATTTTCGTCAAACTGCTTCATGGAGATATTTCTCGATTGGCATGATGGACAGAACTATATTTAATGCCGGGTCCAGATCTTTGGCGGGCGCGATAACCGGTTCTTAGCATTAGAGAACGCACCCCTCGGGAATTGCGTTTGCAGTTTGAAGTCGGCGAGCTGGTGGACTCGTCCGTTTAAATTCCATTTTCTTCAGAATTTCATTCATAGCAGTCACAAGAGAATTTTCGGCGTGCCGGGACGCAAGGTCTAGACTGCGGATTTTCGCCCTAATTTCGGCTGCTCGGGACAGTAGCCCTTCCACTTCCATCGAGGCACCCCCAACATCTCGGAATGCCTCCTCGGTCATTCGTGTACCAATGCGTAAAGCGACGACCCTGTTTGCATTATCAAATTGATCGAAAGCTCTTGGAATGACAATTTGTGGAATCGCAGCATTGATCGCGTCCGCCACAGTACCTATGCCGCCATGGTGGATAATTAGATCGCTTTCCGCAAGGAGTCTATCCATATCGCAGAACTCGACCACCTCCACATAATCTCTTGCTACATGCGCCCGAAACATTGGATTTTTGCACAAGAAGATCCCGCGACGGTTTATTTTTCGACACAGGTCTTCAAAGGCTAAGAAGCATTGATAACTTCCGGGGATACCTGTCCCCGTGGTATATACCAGCTTTTTACTGATGGTTTCGCTTTGATGCGGTAGGGTTGCGGTGGGTTTACCCGGAAAGCCTGACATCAATATTGTTTCGCAAGTTTTGTCATGCATGCCGAACGCCGTAGGATAAAGCGCGATATGCAANNCAAGCGATCTCGATAGCCGTTCAGTACAACGAGATTATGAGGCGACCCTCGACTATCGATCATCTGCCAGTACTGTTGGATCTCGCGCGCAGAGCGAATCAGTTCGTTATCAATGACGTCTTCACCGTATTTCTGTTCCAGCCCTAGGGCCTGAAAGGGCAAACGAGATTTTGACCTGACATCAAGTGGCGACAAAGTGACCCTAAAAAATGGCAATTGCCGATGTTCGCACGCCCAAAGCGCACCAGTGCAGATTTTTAAAGCAATAACAGCACAGTCCGCAGATTTCGACAGTGATTCTATGTACCTGTAGGAAGGCTCGATCGCGTGTTGAGCACAGACCTGAAAATGGTGATTTCGGCAATATTCATCGTCCCAGCTTTGGGGAGACTCTGTCATAGCTTGATATTGCTCGGCATTGCAAACGTAAAAGACGTCAACACCCGGCATTTCTTGCTCGACCAAATCCTGGAAAACCGAATATGTGATGAACGAAACGTCAAAGCCGTTCCTTTGAAATTCTTTGGCAAGTGACAGTACGGGGTACACATCCCCCAGCGTTCCATATGCTGCGAATATAAACTTCATTTTCGTTCCCTGTATTTATGCGAGGGCGAAGGATAGGATGCCGATAAGGCTAGACGTTCGTATCAACCAAAAATTCAAAATCCGTCCTTAGATGACCGCGACGCGATAGCACGTATGGCATTGGGTCTGTATTGGGGTTTTATCAGCCGCCAACGATAAATGGCCGCTCGCCGATACTTTGATGATCCAAGCCGCAAATGTTGCCAGTATCACCACTGGAATTCAACCTCTCGATGTCCGGCGAAATCAATCACGGCTTCCGAGTCTAGACCCGATACGTTCGAGATTCGTGACTGGGGCATTTTTCCAAATAGCTCGCAACTGGTCTTTATGGCTCGTTCCAAGCCGTTTCACACGACCCGTAAGCGGCACAAACAGCACGCCCCGTCTTTTATCGCACCAGGCGACCGACGTCTCTAGCGATATACCCGACGCAGCGTTTTTCAAACGTTCGAAATTTAACATCCAGCCGGAATTGAACTCTGATTTCATTCATGAAACCATTTCTTTATAGTTTCAGAATTAGACTTTATGTATGCACGAATCGCAATTCCGACAAATAAAAATGGGGCGATCAAAATCAACATTCCGACCCAATTCATGCCATTGAGTGTTCCTTGCTTATACACCGTCAAGGTTGCGACTGTGCAGAACGGTATGTACATAATCCAATAGGCTTTATGGTTCCATTTCATGCGCTTACCCCAGAGTAGCTGCGGGAAAAAAACCCTGATTGATCATCAGTAGTTGGTGCTGTAGACCATCGCGGAGGCGGCTTAGCTACGACGGACGAAAATTTTCGTCCGGTAGCGGCGTATGATTGAAATTGCGGAAGGAAGGTACAGAACACGGCATAACTATTCCCTTTGATTCCAGCTGGAGAACTGGGCATCCAAATCGGCACCATCGACGGGTCCACTATTCAATGTCGGCAACGAAGAATATCCGGGACGGCGATTACTGTCGGGTAAAAACCAGCAGTGTCATTAACCCGTGAATAATGGCGATGTCTTTTTCGGCAGTCAAGATTTTCTTTAATCCTCGGGACAATTGATGGCACTCAATATATCGATGCATCATGCGTCACTTTGGGCGGACAACTCCAGCATTAACATTCATCCGCTCGGGGCAGATTTGATTAGGCATTTAACGCAGCGAGCAAATTTCCTTAATTTGCGATGTCAGCAACGCTTCCTTGCGAATGCCGCTGTAGAACAGCCAATCGCCCGACGGTACCACACCATAGACTTCTGCCAAGCGTGCCAATACCGGTTCCGCCTCTCGACTGGCATCCTCGTAAACCGTCGACGACAGCGGCGGCTCGCTTTGTGGCGGGGATGCCGCATGAATGCGCGCACCGACTTGGCAATTGTCGCGGCATACGCAACCCTCGCGCCTCGCTTCTTGGGACCGACATGTTCCATTTTTACGTTAGAAATCTGTATTTGACGAATAAATGGAACATACTTCTATCATGCTTACCGACACCCACACTCAGCGGGTCCTTGATCTGGCCCGTCAGAAGGGGCTGCTGCGCTCCAGCGATCTGAAGTCCATCCATGCACCCCGCATCGTCCTGACACGCCTGACCGCAGCCGGCCTGCTGGACAAGGTTGGGCGCGGCCTTTACCGTCTCACCGATTATCAAGGATCGGANNGCTCACAGCCATCGCAGCGAAGGTGCCGCAGGCCGTATTCTCTCTGCTGACCGCGCTGCAATTCCACGAACTGACCACTCAGCTACCGCGCGAGATATGGATCGCTATGCCGCGCGGTAGCCATATACCGCGCATCGACTACCCACCCATTAAGATGGTTCAGATGACGAGTGAGGTCTTTTCGGCGGGCATTGAGGAGCACCTGTGTGACGGTATCAACGTGCGAGTCTATAGCACAGCCAAAACGGTGGCCGACTGCTTCAAGCACCGGAACAAGATCGGTGTGGGTGTAGCGCTGGAGGCGCTGGGGGACGCTCGCGCGAAGCGTAAGACCTCAGCGAACGACCTGTGGCGATACGCGAAAATCTGCCGTGTCGTGAATGTGATGCGCCTCTATCTGGAGGCAATGGAATGAATAACATCGCGGCCTCCGTACGCGCCCGCCTACCCCATCGTGCCACACGCGATGCCGACCTACTTGGCTTCGGTGCGAGTGATTTGGAATCGGTGGCCCAGAGCTTCCGCGACGTCGCCAGCATAGTGGTGGAGGACGGCATAGTGTTCGACCCAACTTCGGTCATTGCTGAGGAGATCCGCAAGGACGCAGGATACGCCGGAGCCCGTATTCTCATAAATGGAGAACTCGCCAATGCACGCTGCAAGACCCAAATCGATATCGGCTTCAGTGATGCCGTGACCCCCGGCCCAGTCGGCCGACCTGCCGTCACCGCGCATACGTACCTACCCGATTTACACCGTATTTGCGGAGAAGCTCCACACCATCGCGCGGCTCGGCATGACCAGCAGCCGAATGAACGATTATTTCGACTTATCGGTGCTGCTGGATCGCGAAATCCTAGACTCAAATCTTTTGGCCAGAGCAATCAAAGCCACCTTCGAGCGGCGCGGCATGGAGGTGCCGCTCGAATTACCGGTCGGCCTGACGGACGAGTTCGCGCAGGATTCCTCCCGGCAGGCACTGTGGCAGGTTTTCAACAAGAAGAACAAGCTTGAGTTTGAACCCTTATCTGGCGTGGTGGCTCGGCTCAGAGCCGCCCTGGAAACAGCACTTATCAGAGCGGCTGATTGAAGCGCTATAACCGGGCCGCTAATTTCTGGCGAACTTAAATCCGACAGCACCCACAGGAACTCGAATCTGGACAGCGGCGATGGATCGCCGCTCCTTCATGCGATCTTTCCAACCAACGCTGGCCACCCGCGTTTGCCTTTTCGCAACACTTAAATGGTGTTGCCCCCTTTCGGCGAACAAAGATTGGCCGACTTATTCATCTTAGAGTGCCGCCTGACGACCATCAGAATCATCGCTCTTATCATATTCCCGCAGAATTATCGTCTCGATGACAGTCCAGGCGAAATCCCACCGAATGCGTTCTTGTTCGAGACGAATCTGCTGCCCGATTGAATTGTTCTTTAGTGCAAGGTAAAGCTGATGCTCAACAGGACTTAATAAAGGGAGCTCGGTAGCGGGATGTTGGTCTGTTTCTTCTACGCAGAGGTCGCGGTGAGCAAGCAACGTTGTTTCGTCCATCATCATGGATTCCAGTCTCGGCAGGTATTTTCTTGCTCGGTGTAAAATGGAAAACCCGTGTGTGTCAACATCCCCCCAGTAGATACATTTCGCTTGCTGAACCCACGGGATTCGGCTTAGAACGTCCACCGCATACCCCAACCGCATGATCACCACTGCGCCGGGCAGATCATCAAACGCTAAGCCTGTTTGAAGGTTTTCAACAATAAAAACATATTTTGGCTGAATGCTAAGGCTGGCCACCTCTTCCCAAGGAGCCGAAATATCGCCGAGGGCGCCCAAAACCTTCCGCAGGGCGGGGTCTAAAACACGCATACGCAGTAACTGCGGAAGCCCCTTCAAGCCGCAGCGCCGAAAAAAATCAGTCTCGCCCGCCGGATAGTCCTGAACGGCCGCAACGAGATTGGCGATAAGTACTTTCCGTCCATCGAGCCACTTGCTGTCAAGACCCGCCACCGGAATTTGCCGAGGGTATAGGTTCGACCTTGGATTAAGCACGATCCACTTCAGGACCTCCGTCAGCCGCCAAAAGTCACCATCGCTATAGTCAGCAAGAACATCAAAATGTCTTGGCAGATGCAAGCCCAGCGAAGGCCATTCTGCAACGAGTGAAGAGTAGCGGGATCGCGCCAGTTCCCAACGCGCGGACTCACCTATCCACGCGGCGACATCTTGCGGGCCTTCCAATATCAAGCATTCCGGCAACTGCTGAACGCCGAGCGCTTTCCAGCGACGGTCAGCCCAGGACAAGCGTCCACTTCCTTGCCAACGCTGCCAAGCAACCACCCAGGCGCGAACGCCATCGACTTGCCGTAGGGCGACCTGCTCCGTTGGCGCGCCTAACGGTACTTTAATTGGCCATTGATTATCTGTGACCTCGCCGACCAGCCATTCGCGGTGTTTATTTTGAAAGCGACCGGCGAGAGTCCTCCGAACGTCATCAGGGAGTTTCAAGTTATTCGTCCTTTGGGATATGTTCCGGCAGTTTCAATCTCTGCCGGTCACTGTCATATTCGATGAGCAAAACACCCGAGATTTTTCTATCGGTAATATCGACGAAGCATGCCCCGCCGATAAACGGCTCGAGGGTCATAACGGACTTAAGCGGTGTAGCCACAATCATCTGAAATCCGAAGTTGGTAAAGATATTCATCGCCAAAGCGGTGAATTCGTTGTCAGCCTTATCGAAGGCCTCATCAAGCACCACCGGCGCGTACATAGGCGCGCTGCGGTCATTCCCTCCCAGCTGATATCTCAGTGCCGCAGCCAAACACGTGGTAGCCAGCTTCTGGCGCTGACCGCCGGATTTTCCGGCACCACTACGGTAAATTTCGACCTCGACGCCGCTCTCATCGATTTCCCGACCGATAAACTCCACATGCTGTCGAACGTCCAAGACGGATTCGCGCCAGCGCCTCTGTTGTGGGTCCTGACTAGAGAGTCGATCCACAAGCCGACGCAGTGTCCCAAACCGTGCCTCTGCAAGTCCACGATCTTCGCTCCAGGCGTGACTTAGCGCCTGCTGAATTTCCTGCTTAAAGTCTTTGACTTCAGCAAGTTGCCGATCGGTCGCGTCGATATGAAGGAAAGTCCGTTGGCTCATGTTCTGATTGAATGGCACTTGGCTGAGACTGTCGTTGACCAAACCCATGCGTTCCAAGATCGCCTTTCGCGCGTCGTTCAAGTAGGTGGAGAGCGCCGCGAGGTTTTGGTGGCTCTGATTCTGTAGCAACTCAAAAAACCGGTGCTCATAGGCAGGCAATCGATCCGTTTCCAGCCGGGCCAGCTTGGCGAAAAAGTCCGGAGCGCTGGCAAGTCTTGTGTCTAAATCGCCTGCGTCCATCGGCCATCGGCGCTTGAATTCAGCGAATCGCGCTTCGATCTCTTTCTCGCAAGCAGCAATACCTCGATTGATTTCATCTAACTGTGTATTCAGTGCTCGTTCGACAGCGGTTGAAACTTTATCAAGATTGTCGAGGCTAACCAAATTCGTTTGATTCACATAGCGCTCCTCGAGACCCGCCACCTGATGGGGAGTCAATCGAGTGCCGGGTGCATCCTGTAGCAGTGATTCCAGCTTCTGCGTGCTTTCAATAATCTTTTTGCGGACGATGTCGTGCGCGACCTTGGCTTCTCGTAAATTTATTTCTGCATCATCTAGTTTTTTCCTTTGGGCCGCTAGGCGTTCGTTGAGTTGCCGGAGGGTAATGTTGTTGTCACGGACCCCTCGAATCTGTAGGTCAATCGCGGCAATTCGATCCAGTAATGGCGCCAAATCGATCTCGTCCCACTGCAGGTTTACGAGCGTCTGACATTGCATTGCTCTGACGTTGCGGTTCTCCTCGTTATTGTGCAGGCGATTGAGCTCTTTTTCGAGGCGGCTAATGGCCTCTCCCTGTTCCTGCGCCCGCGCCTGGAACAAACGAAGCTTTTCTTTATTATCAAACCCAAGCACCCGGTTGCCTCGATCATCCAAACTGGTACGGTCGTCTTTCTCATGCCTCGTGCGGTTGTGTTTAACTTGACCTTCCCGAGTGATGGCTCGCTCAGCGCTCCGGAAGGATTGCATCGACTCCACACACTCATAATCGAAGCGCTGCCGCAGTTGTGCATGCAGCCAATCGGAGTGGACACCCACCTTGACGTTCAACTTCAGCACAAGCGAGTTCTGGCCCAACGGCTTCATCTGCAACATTTCGCCCCCCCCGGTGCGGTAATACACTAGTCGCTTCCCAAGCTGGGTACTGTTGATGTAATTTGCCACAGCTGAGTAATGGCGGTCATCGACTAGGAGAGAAAGCGCAAAACCGCGCAATACCCGCTCAATGGCTCCTTGCCACAAGCCTTCGTCGGGCTTCACTTCAATAAGCTCACCAACAAAGGGAAGCGCGGATTCGGCCACGCCTATTGCCGTGGCGATAGAGGACCTCAGATCAAGCATTTCTCCATGGATATTCGAAGACTGTTTTTCGAGGGCTCTTATCTCTCGCAGGGTGTGCGCAAATAGCGTGTCGGCATCCTTCTTCTCGCCCGCAAGGCGAAGCTGCTCCCCGCGATCCTCATTGCTGCGCTGCTGCCGGTTCTCGACTTCCTGGCGTGCGTTGCCCAATACTTCAGCAAATCCTTGTGGCGAGTCGGGCAGGCTCCAGCCCAGTTTTTTGCACGCTTCCTCTGCCAACACACGTCTTCGAAAGCGGTCCGTGCGCTGCTTTTCCAGAGACGATTTTTCGGCTTCCCATTGCTCTATTTGATCACCGCCCGCTTCGCGATGCATGCGTTCCAGGTCTCGCAGCGCATGAGCGTGATTGTCGAGGAGACCCTCGCACCGCGCCACCTCACCTTCCGCGCTAGAAGCCTCCACTTGCAAGGACTCCACGTGCTGCTTGAGGAGTTCACCCCGGCGGTGTTCACGGTAAGCGTCTACGCCCAGCCGAATTTCATTGAGCTGATTTTGTTGCAATACCAACGACTCTCGACGTTGATGTTGTTCTCGCGCCGGCGCCAAGGTTTCCACTTGTTCACGCGCTGTAACCACCGCCTGGTGGGCCGCATTGAGTTCGCCAAATTCGCTAACCAGACGGTCTGCCACCGCGAAAGTTTCTGGTTTATCGAGCATGAAATCACGGAGAAAGGTATTGAGATCGCCCAAATTTTTCGCAGACTGCGTTTTGTGCAACAAACGCAATGCCATTTCACTTTCTATACCTAGCAGACGACAGAATCTCTCAGAGTATGGGCGAAATTCATCGCGGACAAATGCCTCAGGAAAAGTGTGTTTCAATTTTCGGATATCGAAGTTGGACTGCCCGAATTCCTCCAACTCGCGCAAGTCGAATGCCCGCTCAAAAATTAGGTACAGATGCTTCACATCAGAAGTTCCGTTTGCATTGCCTCGCAACCAGAACACTTGGACAAGCGTTACGACCTGGTCCCGCGCGTTCTCGTAAGTCAATCCCAAGGCCGACCAGGTGGTGCCAGGACGCAGGTAGCGAGTGGCGATTTCTCCAGAGTCACCGTCCTTCTGCTCGGCCCATGCACCGCGTATATAGCTCACGAGGTTTCGGTCACGGCCGCTGCGATCTGCCTCGCGCGCAGCCGCATTGAAGTCGACCCAGCGGGGTGGCACCAACAATGCGGAAAAAGCGTCGAGCAGAGTTGACTTGCCTGCTCCCGATCGGCCGACAAACAAGAAGCCTCGTTCGCTGATGGGAATGTCGTGGACATTCGTAAAGGTTCCCCAGTTGAATACTTGCAATCGCGTCATCCGGAACTGGTCTTGAAGGAACAAGGAATTGGATTTGGGTTCAGGCAGCGTCATTGTTCGACCTCGTCATCGGATGCTGAGTGCTTTTCGCCTAGGGGGAGCTCCCCGGCGGCCATACGTTGATATAAAAGGGTCAGAGCTTGTACGTGTTCGGCCGAGAAGAGCAGCTTTAACGTAGGTGAAATCTCGAACCGATCCTCACTGGCTCGAATTTTCTGGAGGATGTTGTGCTGCTTCATCTTTTCAATCGAGGCGTGAACCCGTTTTTTGAATCCGGCGCGGTCGGTGTTTGAAGCTCGCTCATACAAACTCAAAAATTCGCCGATCTCTTCGCTTGAGACTACTGCCCGGTCGCCTTGCGAGTTTGCCTGGGTTAGCCGTTGTCGCAGGTGGAGCAGCAATATGGAATTGACAAAGGTGAGCTGGGCTCGCCGCAGCAGAATCGGCACTTCCAGTTCGCCCGTATCAGCCTGGCGGGTAAAAGCAATTTGCAGATCCAAGTCTATAACCAAGTCAAGAAACAGTTCCGCCAGGCGGCTGCGGATCAGGGCTTCGTCGCGTACCAGAATTGGCCAGAGTTTGGGGTGCCGCCGCCCCTCGAGTGACGGGCCCGCCAAGAGCTGTACCAGGGCGCGCCGGGTGTCCAACGGCAACTCCCCGCGGTCGCCCTGAAACAGCGCTTCGGTCGAAGGTGGATTGGCGCTGGTCGAGGGTCCGTCTGCCCGGGTATTTCTGCCATCCTCAGGTAAATTCATCGGCTCGCTCCCTTAGAAAGAAAATTCTCGGAATTCGGGCGCTGCGCCGCTGGTCGTCGCCGCCCATCCAGCTCACTGCTTCGACATCGTCGGTCTTGAAGCCATGCCGGCTCCCCAACGCAAGCAGGCCAACCACGCTGCCCAACCCTTGCACTGCCGGAAATTCTTCAAGAACTTCGGCGATGGATGCCTGCGACTTGTGCTCCAACACCGCCAGAATGTTCGCTTTCAAGGTGCGGAAGTCTATTTCCGATTGAGCGACAAGTTCGCTGACAGACTGGAGATCGATTGGCGGCGCTTCGCCGTCCCCCATTCGGCCAGGCAATGCTTGTAAAGACGGATCGTACAACATCCATTGGGAGAAAGAGCGCACTCGGCTGCTGGTCAACTCTAGGGTATATGCGAGGGTCTCGGTGGCCATGACCTCGTCTTTGAGAGCGAGCGCAGCCCGCTGAGCCTCTTTTAGAAGCTGATTGAGTCGGCGCTGTTCCAGGTACTCGCGGCTCTGCACAAAATGCTTCAAACTCCGGGCGAAAGCTTGAAGCACTTCATGGACCAGTCCGCCTTGCTCGAGCAGGGTTCGGGTCAACCGCAGGAGGAATCTTCGCTCTCTCGCCTCGAGCTGAGTGACGAATTCACGTGACATGACGCTATCGAGCGCCTGGTCCAGAGTTGCGGCTTGTTCGGGGTCGGTTAGCAACCGCCAAAATGCGGAAAAGGTTCTTCCCGCCTCGCTTTCGGAGATCAAGTCGATGCCGGCGAACAGTGAATCCAGCACATCACCTCGATTGCCATCATTGTCCATGATGCGCTCCCGGAGATCTCGATTCAATGAATCAAACTCGTCGCGCACTCGGCGAAAATCCCCGGCCAAGTCATCGGCCAACATGATGATCTCTCGGATACGCTCCAATGCAGCGGCGTGAGATAGAACGCGCAGCTGCCCTTTTTGAATTGCGTCTATTTCTTTATCGATGCGTGCTTGCTCGAGGAGGAGGCGATCAATGCGGCGCCCTTTGTCCGGGTCCGTATCCTCCGCGAGCCGGGCCAGCGCCTCGATTACTAGCGACAGGCGGCT
>DJFO01000147.1:0-186 GCA_002432555.1 Marinagarivorans sp. UBA5870 | reverse complement strand
ATGGCCCCGACAGCCGCGGTAGAGAGTTCATATTCCTCCTCGGAAGCGCCAGCGGGAAAACGGCGCTCAAGGTAGCCGTCGGATAGCCAGCGGGCTATATAGGCTTGTGCCGCCTGCGGAAAATCTTCACCTTGAGCGCGAAGCTCTTCCAAATCCCGTCCCACCCGTTCGTGCAGTATGGAGGCA
>DJFO01000290.1:26989-31963 GCA_002432555.1 Marinagarivorans sp. UBA5870 | reverse complement strand
GGCATATATACACCGGTTTCCGCGGCGATCCCCAATCTCGATGTCACTCCCTGGTTCGATATAGCCGATATGGACAACGACGGTTGGACGGACATTGTAACGCTCACTCAGAGTGGCCTGCATTTGGACTTTAATAACCGCCATTTGTCGTTTACACCGAAACTCTATACGGCCCCTGAGCTCGGCGTCACTGCCGTAGTGTTGGATGTAAACAATGACGGGTTAAAGGACATTGTTTTTGCGCAGAAAACCGGTGGATTGCGCACTTGGTTGAATGATGGCAAGCGCGGCTTCATTCTCGGTTCTCCCATTCTTTCGGAATTCCATTTCCGGCAACTCAAGAGGATCGACGTTAATCAGGACGGTCGACTCGATGTGGCGTCCCTTGATGAGGGCGGACAGTTACATCTTCTGGAGAACGAGAGCAAAACGGGCTCGACAAATTGGCTCACGGTGAGGCTGGAAGGCATTCGAAGTGCGCCGGATGGCCGCTTTACTCAAGTTGAGGTTCGTTATGGCAGCTTCTACTCAAAGTACGAGGCCACCGACGATTTCCTGCACATCCCTTTGGGCGCCGCCGGGCACGCGGAGGTGCTCAGAATCACCTGGCCAAACGGGTTCGTGGAAAACAAGCTCCACGTAACGGCGAACACGCCGTGGTTCTTTGCCGAGTCAGAACGTATCTCCGGTTCCTGTCCGAGTATCTATGCCTGGAATGGAGACCGCTTTACCTATGTTACGGACGCATTTATCAGCGGACCCATGGGCGTGCCCATCGGGCCCAATCGGTATTTCCCAGTCGGTAACGATGAATACCTCAAGATAGCGGGCGATCAGTTGCGTAAGGACCCGAGTGGCCGACTAAAAGTTTCCATAGTTGAGGAACTGCGAGAGGTGACCTATCTCGATCAAATAAAATTAATCGCGGTGGATTCCCCCGTTGAGTCTCAATGGTACCCCAATGAGCACTTGTTGCCTCCAACGTTTCCCGAATTCCGCCTGCATTTGACGGATTCAGTTCGGTCACCGTCGGCCGTGGATCACCAGGGGAACGATGTCTCTGCATTAATCGCCAAGCAGGATTATCGATACCCGATTAACTTCAAGCGACTGAACTATACGGGGTTCGTCGATCGCAACTCGATCGAACTTCTGCTTCCCAGCGATGTTTTACACTCCCCCAATTTGAGGCTGTTCCTGACAGGGTGGTTTTATTACTTCGACTCAACATCACTGATGGCGGTGGCGCAGCAGCCGGAAGTTCCCTTTATCTGGCCCCACCTTCAAGTGAAACGACATGGAAAATGGGAATTCCTGTCGCCCATTGGGATCCCGTCCGGCAAAGACAAAACCGTTGTCGTCGAGGTGGGTGGCACGATTCCGCCAGACGCCGAAGCCTTGCTTATTTCGACAAACATGGAAATGTATTGGGACCGGATTTTGGTGGATACGGATCAACCGCCGTCGGTCAATTCGGCGACTTTGTACGAGATGCCACTCGTGACGTCGGATTTACGTCTGCACGGGTTTTCGAAACTGATTCGTCCCGCAGGCGACTTTCCTTTGCCGGATCGCTTCGATTATCACGACGTCAGCTTCGAGTCGCTCTGGAATCCTCTGCAGGGAAAATATACGAGATACGGCGACGTGCTACCCCTTTTGGGATCGGCGGACAGTCGGTTCAGCGTCTTCGGCGCGGGTGACGAGCTGGCTATGACA
Organism: Marinagarivorans sp. UBA5870; assembly: GCA_002432555.1. Next base: position 30,244 of record DJFO01000290.1, on the reverse strand, counting down.
TTTGATCCCTCATCGCTTCCGCCAATTCCCAGTGGATATCGAAGAGATTATTTGCTGTATTTAAACGGTTATGTCAAGGATGGCGATCGATACACGGCGCACCCGGGCAGGGTCGATCCTATGCCGTTTCAGGGAATGAAAAATTATCCCTATTCCGTTGAAGAGCTTGAGCGAGCTGGCTTTGATCGCACCGAGCATCAGTTATACCTCGATGAATATCAAACCCGAGATCCCCTGATATTCACCGGTTCCGCGCCTTAGGTTTGACGAGTGAAGGTAACTGTAATGAAAAAATCAATTTTTTGGGTGTTTGCGGTCATTGTTATATTGACACAAGCGAACTGCAGTTTCTTTCGGAAGCCTCAGGTGGATCCCCTCGCTGAGGCGCGCGCTGCCTTTGCGTCTGGGGATGTCGATGCAGGGTTGAAAATACTCGAGCGCGCCATGGATGCGGATCCGCGCCGTTTGGAACTTTCAAACTACTATCGAAAACAAAGCGCGGATCATAAGTTGTATGAGGCCTCGATCAATTATTTTAAGTCTGCGGTTGAAGGAAAACACGCGGCTGTTGACGAGATGTATTACAACTTGGCCTTCGCCTACATCGATAAGATTCCCTCGGTCGGTCCTATGGGGGCCGGGTTTCTCTCGAAGCGCGCGATTAAGCAGTTCGAGACGGTGGTCGAGCGCGATCCTACGGATTGGGCAGCGACCTATGGGATTGGTATGAACTACCTGCACTGGCCGGACTATTTTAAGAAAAATGAAAACGCCATGATATTTTTGGAAAAGGCCCGGCAGCTTCAAACCGAGGGTGACGCCCGGCCCTATTACATTTTGACTTACATACGTCTGGGCGATGCATACGCCAAAAATGACAAGATCGATCAGGCTTATCAAATTTGGGATGAAGGGCTGAAATATTTTCCGGGCCACCCGGATCTGTTGGCGCGGGTTCAAACACCTAGGTCGGAGATCGATAAGGCCATACGCCAGTTGTATAACCCTAACAATTCCATCGGTGAGATTAACACCGACATCTCCGTGCTTTGGGAGGATTCGGTGCCGGCATCACTGGTTCCCTTGGTCAAAAATTCCCCCAGCCAGCCGGGAGTAGGGGGCCAGCTCCAGGCATCCGAAATTCAGGTGGGTGAAGGCCAAATCGGCCTCTTCTCTTGGTTTATGCGTAATTTGCCTTTCCTTTCCGACAAAAGTCGCTTTCGCAGTGTCGACATGTCTTCTCTCGGCATCAGGGGAGAGGGATCATCTCATGATCTCGCCAGTGTGGTTGCCCATGGCATGATCATGGGATTCTTGTCGCAGTTCGAAGAGGAAACGCCAGCGCAGGCCCGCGCCCGTGCCGATAAATTGAGTGGGTTCGACAAGCCTTTTTTTCACGAGGGTTTGGGTATGGGCTATGCGGCAACCGCAAGCCTCGACGAACTGGACGAGTTGAAAACCTTGATCGAGAAACTGAGGGCAATCGATCCCAATTACACGCGGTTGCACTTGGCAGGCGCAGGAATGTGGTTTGGCTTGGAATCGAGCGATAGGGCAAAGGTAAAAGACGCGTTTCGCCGGCTCGGTGAATTCGGGGAAGCTTACGCTTATGAGGGTTATGGCTTTTCACAAACCTTGTTCCATTTCAAGAGTCACCCCGAGCTCATCCGCAGTGCAGAGGAACTGGGCCCTAAAGCGGCACACAATTATTTCCACGGCGCTGGCCGCGCATTATGGATCTTGAGCGGCAAGGACCTGGCGGCATTTTCCGAAAAACTGGCCTATGTTCCGGAGGCCTATCGCCAACATGCTTATTCCGGATACGGGATGGGTGTCGCCTTCACGAAAATTGAGTCGCCCGATTTCGTATTTTCGTTTCTTGACAGTCGGGTCGATGCCAATCTGGATGTTGGTCAGTTCCTAACAGGCGTCACTATGGGCTTGACCATCCGCGACCTCGGCGATTCAAAATATGTGCAGCAGGTAACCTCGGTTGCTTCCCCCGCAGATGCTTGTCGGATAAAACGATCTCTCGAGNNTTGGATAGAATCTCCAAGAACGGGGGCGACTTGCATGACGACTGGCGGGCGGTCCTCCACGACGACATCGTCAAACAGGGCCCGCTTGACGATTGGAAGGCCTGCCTATGAAGCTCCCTTTATCGGTCTTGATACGAAACGTTTCTATGGGTTTATCCCTGGTTCTTGCCACGGCTTGCACCAGTTCCCTAAACACCGCGCCGCGGTACCAGTTTCGTCTGGTGGGAGGTCATTTTTTTGGCCCGGGCCCAATCGTTCCCGACACCGCTTTGCCGGACGGCAGTCTGCGTAACATTCATTTTGATTTAGCGACCTTCGCCGGTTATGCCGAGTTTTCTAACGACGGTTCGCCGAAATCCGTATTATCCGACGGAAAGACCAAGATCAATCAAAACATCGATGCCGGGGTTTTGCAGATAGGTGGTGGGACGAACAAAGTCTATCTCGCGGCGGTGGGTGGTGGCCCAAATAAAGGACGAGAATACTATAGGCTGGCGGATGACTATAGCTTCCGTTGGAGTGTTGATCTAGCCTTGGATCCAGGCTTCGCGGAGGGCATCATTCGCGTCCATGATTTCATTCTGACGACGGGGCTGACGAAAATTGCCCGCTCGGTGCAGACCGAGGAGGGTCTGCCCGGTGGATATGACCAGGCGGGCAGTTTGAATTCGGGCCGGTACCTCGCTGGACGCCTTGGTGATTTTAATCAAGATGGTCTGCTCGATGGTATTGTCGTTGCTGGTCCTCAAGTTCCCCTCGAAAGTAATATGTTACCCGGGTCGCCGGTCGGCAATAAACGTCCATTCGAAACTGACGTAAGGATCCCGTCTCATCTCGCTTGTGAGCTCACCTTGCGGAGTGTTGCTCACTTCAGAGCCCCGCTTCGCGAACTGGCAGTGACCGATCGCACGGGTGAAATTGGGGAGTTGCTCAAGGATGTGGAGTCCAGGATTGGGGCTGCAGCCGGCAATCTTCAGCGGTCGCTCGCAGCGGATGATATATATGGCGGCACTCTTAAGGCGCCCGGGATGGAGCTTGCCGAAAAAATCGATACTCTGGCAGCGCTCAATCGAATCAGTATTAATCTGGTGGATCGTTATCCGCACTACGGCGGTGAGCTATCGAAATTGGCCGTCGACGCAATTGATCGAACGTTTCACCAATTAGATTCTATCATTCTTCAAATCGCTTACATTAACAGCCAAACCAGCACAAA
>DJFO01000290.1:6492-26959 GCA_002432555.1 Marinagarivorans sp. UBA5870 | reverse complement strand
AGGGTAAAGGGACTCATAGGGTAAAGGGACTATAGATTTTCGCCCGGCGTCTCTGCAAACTGAACTTCGAATATTGCAACAGTATAAAACGTCCTTTCAGGCCTTAATTTTCAGCGTTATCTGAGTTGGCATGTCTTCGATGAAATCGTTATTCGGCTTTATATACATTTTTCTTAACCTCCTGCTCCTTCATCCGCCGGTTGGCGCTTTTACTTTGACCAGCACCCACGACACCTTCGGCGGCGTTGGCGATATTGTCGGTCCGGGCATCTACACCAATAAGCAGGAGCTGTTTGAAATGGTGCTTCGGGATCTTGCCTTTACCAATAGCGAAAATTTTGTGGTGCCGTTTTTCAACAANNGGGGCCGGAGAGCCGAACGTCTGTGCCGAATATGACGTTGAGCCAAATCCGGACGGGCGTTTTACCAACGCCTTACCGTTCAACGAAAAAGCGGACATGTGTCTTGCCAATATAGCGGGCACGAACATGCATATAGGTGTAATTGCAGATGGGCTGATGCAAGGCCAGATTCAATTCCTGATTCTTGATAAACAACATCTATTGGTATCCATGGATATAGCGTTCGACCTGGGGATTGGAGAGAAGGGTATTATTCGGCTGCCTTTTTATGGTACCACCGACCGGGTGATGATCCCTTATTCCCTGCAGACTTTACTGAATATGCCGGGCGGTACCGACCAAGCGGGGGTTCATTCCTCGGGAACTTGGATCAGTGGTCGGTTTGGCGATTTTAACAATGACGGTTGGATTGATTTGTTTATTGGGAATGAGTCGGTTGTCGGCGATAGCGCTCAAAGTCATCCGTGTGAGTTGTTTATAAATAATCAGGACGGAACATTTACTGATGTTGCCAGTGCTGCAAAGTGCGNNCTCGGCGGGCAATATTCCGCTCGAATCTCCGGTCTTTCCCGGCCAACCTTACGCCATGATTCGCCACTTCGTGCTCGATGTTCCCGCAGCGGGTTATATGGTAGGCAAGCTCAATCTCATGTCAGCCCCAGATTGAGTTTCGCTGACCTTCTCGCCAGCTCCTTGGTGTTACCGGAAGAATGGAGGTAAACAATGAAAATAGCGGTTATAGGCATAGGGTGTCGTTACCCCGGCGCTGCGTCTGCGAAGGAATTCTTTGAGAATTTACTTGCGGGTCGGCGCGGGTTTCGTCACGTCCCTCCTGAACGTTGGCCGCTCGAAGGTTATTATCACCCTGATAAATCTCACCCGGATACCACCTATTGTAAAAAGGCAGCATTCGTCGAAAATTTTCAGTTTGATCCCGCGGCATTCCGCATTCCGCGACAGACTTTTTTGGCCACTGATACGGCCCAATGGATGGCGTTAAAGGTGGCGCAAGACGCCTTGCAGGATGCTGGTATCGATCCTGAACTCAATCAGCGGACGGGGGTTATTATCGGCAACACGCTCACGGGAGAGGTCAGTCGCGCCTCGGTGCTGCGTTATCGATGGCCGTATGTTAAAAAGATATTCAGCGAGTTGCTGGATAACTTCTCCATCCAGGGGGCGGAGCGGGCGATTATTCTTGAGAAAGTCGAAGCGCGGTATAAGGCTCCTTTTCCCCCAGTCAATGAGGACAATCTCGCGGGAGGATTATCCAACACCATTGCGGGGCGCATCTGTAATTATTTCGATTTTAAGGGCGGCGGATTTGCGACGGATGGGGCTTGTTCCTCCTCGCTGCTGGCGATCAATCAAGCTTGCATTGGGCTTGTGAACGACAATTGTGACATCGCCCTCGCGGGTGGCGTTGATATTAGTATCGATCCTTTTGAAGTCGTGGGGTTTGCCAAAGTCGGGGCTTTGAGTAATACCGATATCCGCGTCTACGATCAGAATTCGAATGGTTTTATACCCGGTGAGGGCTGCGGTATAGTCGTTTTGCAACGTTATGAGGATGCGGTTAAACAGGGCAAGTCGATTTACGCGGTGATTAATGGGATTGGAATCTCCTCGGACGGAAAGGGGGGCATCACCGCGCCCAATGTGTCTGGACAGCTGTTGGCCGTCAATCAGGCCTATAACATGGCCGAATATGATTTTGCCGCGGTCGAAATGATCGAGGGACATGGGACGGGCACGCCGACCGGAGATCGCGTCGAACTTACCACTTTCCTCGAAAGTAAAAAGGGCTCACATCCAGCTGCGGGGCATCGCTGTGGGATTGGCTCCATCAAATCGAACATAGGTCATACCAAGGCGGCCGCCGGGGTTGCTGGCTTCATCAAGGCAGTGATGTCGGTCTGTTACGGGGTGATGCCGGCCACTTTGGGCATACGGACTCCCAATGAATTATTCAAGGCGGGGCCATATCTCTATCCGCTCCTGCAGGGAAGACGTTGGTCACCCTCGGTCGAGTCCCGCAAGGCAGCGGTCAGTTCGGCGGGGTTCGGTGGCATTAATACCCATATCACCGTGTCGTCTGCCGATGCGGCACTCACGCGGGCATTGCCGGCGGAGTCCGACCTGTACGCGCGCCTCACGTGCACGGCGCAAAGCAGTGAATTGATCGTTGTCACTGGCGCTGACCTTGTGGATCTCAGGAAGAACCTGGCAGAGGTGCTCGCCGCGGCCCGTCGCATGTCCGAGGCGGAGCTGATCGACCTGTCCATCTGTTGTTTTCAAACCTACCGCATTGATCGGTATCGCCTTGCGGTGGTGGTTGAATCCGCTGAGCAGCTCGCAGAAAAGTTGGTTTCGGTTGCCGCAATCCTCGATGGTGCTAATCCTCCGTCTCGTATCATCGATCGGAAAAACGAAATCTATCTCAGCAGCGAGATCTCTGCGCCGCGGATCACCTATTTATTTCCGGGTCAGGCCTCTCAGCAACTAAATATGGGGAAATTATTGAAGGAGCGATGCAGTTCGGCCCAGGCGGTCTGGACTGCTGCCGATCAATTGGTCGAGTGCGAACTCGGCAACATCAGCGATCTCGTTTTTCGCGATACCGATGCCGCCACCAGCGACGAACTTGCCCAGTGGCGCACCGTCATCAATGAAACTTCCGTTACTCAACCGGCGGTCACGATCGCGTCCATAGCGGCTCTGGCTTTTCTCAGAGATTTAGGGATTCGACCGGACATGGCCATAGGCCATAGCCTCGGCGAGTACGCGGCCCTGTACAGCGCCGGTGTGTTGGACCTGAAGCAGACGATGCAATTGGTCGCCGTGCGCGGCAAGGCCATGGCGTCGGCATCGGGTGTCCCTGGAGCCATGGTTAGTATTGGCGCTCCCCAATCCGTGGTGCAGGAGTTGATCGGTCGAGTCAAAACCGAGATGGACGGCGAGCTTGTGATATCGAACATCAACTCGCCAAAACAAACAGTCGTGTCCGGCGAAGTCGCCTTGGTCAATCGAGGGGTGCAACTCGCGATTGCCCAGGGGCTCCAGGTTAACCAACTGCCGGTCAGTACCGCTTTTCATTCCCGTTTAATGAGTTCTGCAGCAGAGATCATGGGTCCGGCCCTGGCGAGCACCACTTTTAAACGAAGCCGGCATTTAGTGATTTCGCCCACCACGGGGGCCTTCGTCGACGATCGTTGCCATTTTGCGGATTTGCTGGTGAAGCAGATCCTCGGACCGGTGGATTTTGTCCGCGCGTTGGAGCTCGCGGTCCAGGAGGAAACGGATCTGCTGGTGGAAGTCGGTCCCGGCGGGGCGCTAGCCAACTTGGCGACGCAAACGCTGGAGGAAAAGGCACCCCTCATTTGCACCACAGATTTGGGCGAACGGGGCCAGTATTCGCAGGGTATCAACCGGCTGGTGGCCTATCTGTTTGCCTGCGGCGTGCCCTTGAATCATCAAGTCTTGTTTCAGGGTCGTTTTTTCCGGCCCCTGTCGTTGCCCTACGCCGTCAACATTATTGCATCGCCCTGTGAAACCCCCGTCGCGCCGCTCGATCTGATGGTCGATGGCAATGTGGTAATCAGTGGCACCTTTGCGCCGCCGGACGAGGGGGCGGCATCCGTCCGGCGGGAAGCCAACCTCAAGGGTGCCTCCGTCGACCTAAACGAAGTGGACGGTATCCTGGAGTTCTTGAAGCAGCAGATAGTGCGCGGTTTTGGTTATTCATACGAAATGCTCTCACCGTCTTCGCTATTGAGCGATGACCTTGGGCTCGACTCGTTAAAGTCCGTCGAGCTCGCCCATGAGGCCCTTGCCGTCCTCGGGTTGCGGGCAGACGTTACGAAGATGCAAAACGCCAGCCTGCAGGAATTGGCGGAATTCATTTTTAAACTGAAGCGTGGCTCGGCAAACGACTCCTCGGGGACCGATCCGAAGATAGCTAACGCGATGCCCGAGTGGGTTCGCGCGTTCCGCAGCACTGCCCAGCGCGCGGATGCCGCCCCTGGCCGAGGTCGCCCCCGCGGCCGCTACCTGATTGTGCACGAACAAAACGATTCCTTTGTCGAGGTGCTCGAAGCGGCTCTGGTGCGCAATGCGGTGCAAGTTGATCGCCTGCTGGCCCAAGTCGCCATCGAGGCTAATCCGTCGCTCCAGCTCTACACTGGCTGCGTCTATTTGATAAACGGGGCAGGGCGCGCTCCTGCGACCCGCGCGGGGACCGGGCCCATAGAGGCGCATTTACAACGACCGAAAATGCTCTTGCACGCAGCGAAAATCTTGCTGCACTCGGCCTCGGCGAAAGACCGCCTGTTTATGCTGGCGGCGGTGCCGGGTGTACCTCTCTGGCGGTCGTCGGAAGCAGCTGTCGCGTCTGAGGCCGGCGCTGGTTTTATCAAAACCTTGCATCTCGAACATCCCAACCTGAGCAGCCGCTGCGTCGACTTTGCTGCGGGAGTCGATCCACAGTCGTGGAGCCAAGCGCTGTTGGCTGAAATGATCCATGATGGCCAGCACCTGGACGCGTCCTACGATGCGGAAGGCGGGCGTTACATCCAAACATTCGAAAAGATCGAGCCGGTTTTGCTGCCTCCGCCAAAATCGCCTCTGGGTAGGGGTGACGTACTGGTGATTACCGGTGGTGCCAAAGGCATCACAGCAGAATGCGCCTTGGCCCTGGGCCGAGCGCTGCCGATCACTATAGCTCTGGTGGGATCGAGTCCTCTCCCTGCACAGGACGAATCCCCAAACGAACTTGCCAACAACTTGCGCCGATTTGCCGCGGCGGAAATCCCCCATAAATATTACGCTTGCGATGTACTGTNNGTTTCACACGATTGGTCGGGAGCTGGGCACCGTCACAGCCATCCTCCACGCCGCGGGTGTCAACGGTATCCAAAAAATCATCTCCGCCGACTGGAACGCCTTCCAGCAAGTTTTGCTGCCCAAGATGCAAGGGCTCTTGAACTTAGCGAACGCAGCGAATTTGGATCAGCTGAAATCGTTTAACGTTTTTTCATCGGTCATTGCCAACTCCGGCATGGCGGGCAACGCCGAATATGCCTATGCAAATGAGTGGATGAACGGTTTTGTCCAAGAACTCAGTCAGCGATACCCGCAGATGGACTGTCGGGCATTCGGCTTCTCCGTGTGGGCAGACGTGGGTATGGGGGCCCGCCTGAACAGCGTCGAGCGGCTCGGTCACATGGGCGTCGGGGCCATCCCGCTCGCGGCGGGAACACAAGCTTTTGTCAGTTTGATGCAGCAGGGCTGGAATACGACCAATCTGATCATCTCGGCGCGGATGGGCCAACTGGATACTCTTCGATTCGCTCGTTACCCGGTTCCTGCAAAACGTTTTACGCAAAAAATTCTGTCTCTGCAGCCGGGTATCGAACTCACCGCGGAAGTCGACTTAAATCCGGCGATGGATTTGTTTCTGCTTGATCATATCTACGAGGGCTCGGCGCTTTTCCCGGCGGTTATGGGCATCGAGGCCATGATACAGTGCGCCAGCCTCTGTCTCGAGAGTTCCGGCGTGACACCGGAGGCACTTCCAGAACTGTCGAATTTGACCTTCTCGCGGGCGATTATTGTGCCGCCGGAAGGGCGGACGATTCGAATTTCCGTGCAAATGACGGATCTCGATTCGGCAATGGAGCGGCGAGCTCACATCGCCATTCGGTCGAGCGTATCCGACTTCAACCTCGATTATTTCACCGGAGACTGCGTTTGGAAGCCCGCTTGGGCAGAAGGCGAGCGCCGGACGTCGCTGCCTCAGTCGAGCTACCTGGAGCTGGACCCATCGAAAGACCTCTACGGCAAGATTCTTTTTCAGGGCAGCATGTTTCGCAACCTTACTGGTTACAGGGAACTGTCAGCAAAACATTGTGTGGCAAAAGTCCGTGTCCCCGTTGGCTCCGGATTATTTAGCGGGCAAGGACCGGAATTCGAAGTAATCTACGGCGCGGGGGAGGTGAGGGATACTTTCCTGCATGCGGTTCAGCTGTGCGTTCCGCAATACCGGATCTTGCCCGTGTCCATCGAAAATATTCGCAGCCGGGGATTCGGCGGAGCGGACGGCGTTGACAAGTCGCTGACGCTCTATGCCCGAGAACGGATGCGAATCGATGACGAGTTCATCTATGACTTGGAGATCTACGATTCGCTCGGACGCTGTGTCGAGCTGATCGTGGGGTTTCGCTGCCGAATTATGGGAGATTATGGCGATCAAGAGAACCTCGCCAAGATATATCGCGCTCATGAGCAATCAACTGAGCTATCGAAGCTGAAGATCGTTAACGAAGAGAATAAATTACTCATACGAGATGCCGGATGACGCAAAAATATTTTGAATATCGCCTGCAAGTAAGCTTCGAAGAGACCAATGTGGTCGGTAATGTTTACTTTGCCAACTATTTCGTTTGGCAAGGAAAATGTCGAGAAGCTTTTTTAGCCACATACGCGCCCCAGGTGCTGCTGGATTTTGCCGAGGGTCACGGCCTGATCACTAAAGAGTCTGCCTGTGATTTTCTGGAGGAGTCCTTCGCCTTCGATCATGTTGTTATTCGAATGTATCTCATGAAGCTCAATAGAACGTCGATCACTATGACGTTCGAGTATTATCGGCAAGAACCAAATCACGCCGTATTGCTTGCTCGAGGTAAACAGACCACCTTCTGGTCGAGCCCCGGCCAGAAGATCGCAATGTTGCCCGAGTATTTATACGATGCGGTAAAAGTATTCAGCGAACCGGAGGGGGCCGTGTGAGTCGCCTCGAGTCGAAAATCGATTCCGCTTATGGGTTTCTGTTCCGGCATCGGTGGTTGAGCTTAATCATCATAACGTTGCTGAGTGCGGTGCTGATGTCGGGAATGATGTCTACCCAGTTCAGCATGGACTACAGGGTTTTTTTTGGCGGAAACGACAAACACCTCGCGGAGTACCTCAAGCAGCAGCGAACCTACTCGAAAAGCGACAACGTTTTGATAGCCATCGAGCCCGCTGGCGGCACCGTGTTCGATTTTGAATTCTTGCAGGTGGTAAGGCGATATACCTATCAATCCTGGACGTTGCCGGCAGTGACGCGCGTCGATTCGCTGACGAACTTCCAAGAGAGTTTTGCGACTGCCAACGATGTGGTAATACGCAATCTCGTATCCGACGACATGGATTTTTCCGAGGCCCTGCTGAAGTATGTAGAAAAGGTCTCCCTGAGTGAGCCGGCGCTGGTGAACCGCTTGGTCTCCGCCGATGGACGCTACACAGGGATCGCCTTGACGGTGCAATTGCCGGATGGCCCAGAAAAAAACCAGAAGATCGTTGAAATCGTGCGGGAAGTCAGAAAGCTTGCCGCCGATCTTGAGCGTGACCCCGCAGTCAAAAAGGTATACCTCAGTGGAACCGTGATGATCAATAACGCGTTCTTCGAGGTTTCGAAGCGTGATCTCATTACCCTGACACCCGTTATGTTTTTGGTCATCATTATCTTTATGACTGTCATGGTCCGCTCGACCGCGGCAACGGCGTTGGTTTTCCTTAAGGTTGCCCTGGGTGTCGGCATAAGTTTCGGCGTGGGATCATTTTTTGGAATTCAGTTGACCCCGCCGTCGGTGGCGGCCGCACCGATTATCATGATGTTGTCCATCGCCGATAGCGTCCATGTGCTATCTCTGTACTACAAATATTATCAGTCAGGCGATACGGCGGGAAAAAAACAGGAGTCGATGATCAAAAGCGTAAAGGCAAACTTCGGTGCGGTGACTTTAACCAGCGTCACGTCGATTATCGGATTCCTGACCATGAATTTTGCCGAATCGCCGCCCTTTCACGATCTGGGAAATCTGGTTGCTATAGGCGCAATTGCCGCCTACGTCCTCACGCTGGTTCTGTTGCCCATAACCATTACGCCGTTCGCAGTACCCGCGCCCAGCCGACAAAGCGAACTGCTCGAAAAAACTCTGCTCCGAATCGCCAATACGGTGCTGCAGCATCGAGGCAGATTTGTCTGGGCGACGCTTGCCGTGTCCGTCGGAGTAACCTACTTCGTGAGTCTCAACGAGCTCAATGACGAGTTTATTAAATACTTTTCCAAGCGCGTTGAATTTCGCAACGACAACGACTTTATTACGACCCATTTAACCGGCGTCTATCAAATCGAGTACTCTTTAGACTCCGGCGAAAGTGGCGGTATAAATAATCCTGAGTATTTGCAATTCTCCGAGAAGTTTGCCGACTGGTTCCGCGGCCAAGAGCATGTGATGCATGTGCAAACCATTGCCGATTTGTACAAGAAGGCGAACATGAATCTCAATGATGGCGATATAACGGGCTATAAAATTCCGGAGAGTCGAGAGCAGGCGGCGCAAGCACTGCTCGCTCATGAGCTTTCATTGCCAGTAGGTTTGGACCTCAATGACCAAATTAATATCACCAAGTCCGCTGCCAAGTTTGTGGTCTCCCTGCAGACGATTTCGGCGAATGAGCTGGTGGCATTGGAAGCAGAAGCCGACCGCTGGCTGCGCAGCAATGCGCCGCCGTCCATGGTCGCCGCCGTAGGAACTGGGCCCGCGGTGCTGTTTTCGCACATCGGAATTCGCAGTATAGAAAGCGGTGTGACCGGAGGAATCGCAGCGCTTTTGCTCATTTGCGCGCTCTTGTCGGTCGTTTTCCGCTCGTGGAAAATTGGCGTCATCAGCCTAGTACCCAACTTGATGCCTGCCGCCATGGCATTCGGCGTTTGGGGCATCGTCAATGGCCAGGTGAATATGGCGCTCGCTACGGTTTTGGGTATGACGCTTGGCATCATTGTCGATGATACGGTGCACTTCATCAGTAAATATCGGCAATTTCGCCAGGAAGGCTGTTCTCCTGAGGATGCGGTACGCAGTACGTTTTCCACTGTGGGTACGGCAATCGTGACGACGACTGTAGTGCTTGTCGCCGGGTTTTCAGTCTTGACACTTTCGCCATTTATCATGAATTGGGGTATGGGCCTGCTGTCGGCCATAACAATCGTTTTCGCGCTTTTTACCGATTTGTTTATGCTTCCCGCTCTTTTAGTGCACTTTGAGAGACAAAATTCCGATGCGATACTGGTTGCTGATAATACTGGCGCTTAGCGACTTCGCCTTGGCGGAGACGCCTGTCGGAGATGACAAGGGATTGTGGATAGCCCAGGAATACGATCGACGCGATCTCGGCTTCATCGACTATGTCGCGGACGTGCAGATGATTCTGATCAATGCGCAGGGCGAACAAAGCGTAAGAAAACTGCGGACCCAGACCTTAGAAATCGAACGGGAAGGCGAAAGCGAGCGACGTTTGCTGATCTTTGATGAGCCCCTCGATGTTCGCGGTACCGTTCTTCTCACTGCTTCTAAGAAGGTGGAGATCGACGATCAGTGGTTATATTTCCCGGTGATTAAACGCGTNNAGGATTTCGCCTCGCCGGAAGTCGCGAAATATCGCTATCTTTTCCTGCGGGAAGAAGCCTGTGGGCCGCTGGAATGTTATGTCTTGGAGCGCTACCCGGCAGATCCCAACTCTGGTTATAGCAAACAGGTCTTGTGGATAGACAAAGCGGAATTTCGCCTGTGGCGTGTCGAGTTTTTTGACCGCAAGGCCAGTCTCATAAAAATCTTGAGTATCAGCGACTATAAAGNNGAGAATGTTCAGACTAATAAAAAAACAATTCTTCGGTGCGCCAATTATCGCTTCTCGACCGGCGTGCAAGCTTCGGAGTTTCAGCCAGGTCGGCTGGATCATGTTCGATGAATTTCGCTGGTGCGAGACGCTGCCGGCGGGCGCGTTTTCTACTGTCCACCATGAACTGCGCCCTCGTCTGGTCCATAAGCGGGCCGCTCTGCGCGCTGCACGGAGTCGCAGAGATCGGTTATACCCGGTTTACCGAGCATCTCGAGTCCCCAGCGCGGTCCATGTACGCCTCCTCCGCGGCCTTAGAACTGGAGTGGCAAGGCTCCCCCCGGCACAGTGCCGAGCAGATCGTTTTTAAATCTCTGTTGCGTGTCGGAGAGCAATACCCGTCTTCTCAGCGCTTCGACGTGAGANNACGCGGGTATTAGCCGAGAAAATTGGAGTGTTACCGAGTTTTTCCATCTGGTGAACGCGATTAATCAGACGGACTTTTCGGAGGATCTGCGGGGGGAAACAGCTCTGGGACAGTCGATGATAAATCTGTCTTATCAAGGGGAGGGACAGCGGTGGGATGTCTGGTGGCTGCCATACTTTCGCGACCGGTGGTTTTCCGACGGAGACAACCGCTATTCGTTTTCCCCGCTGCTCGATTCCGACCATGAGGTTTACCAAGGCGCCCGTAAGGGAGGTCTGCAAAACGATTATGCGCTGAGGTGGTCGGCGGGATTTTCGGGTGATGAACTGGGCAGTTTGGATATAGGAGTGGTTTTATTTTCGGGTATCGCTAGGGATCCGACCTTCATTTACGTGTTGTCTGAGCGCGATGCGCTCATAGCGCCTTACTACAGCGACGTCCGCCAGGTTTCTCTAGACGTGCAATGGCTGGTGAATGACTGGTTGTGGAAGCTTGAAGCTTTGCACCGCCACGGCGAGAGCGAAGAATTCTTCGCCACCACCGGAGGGTTCGAATACAGCTATGTTGGAGTCGCAGGGAGTGTCATCAATGTTGGTTTTGTCGCGGAGCTGATGCGAGATCAGCGGCGGGAAGCGGCTAACCATTTTTTTCAAGAGGATCTCGGATTGGGATTGCGGCTGTCGCTCAACGACGCGGCAAATACCGAAGTATTGGTGAGCCGGATCGAGGATTTAGACTTTGGCAGCCAGATCTGGTCTTTTGAGCTGAGCCGTAGAATGGGCGATGCATGGAAACTTGACCTGGAATCAACGATCTTCCACGAGGTTGCAGCCAAGGATTTTCTCTACGGTATAAGCCGCGACGACTTCATCCGACTCAAGATTTCCCGGTATTTCTAATTGCCGGAAACATTCATCATCGTTTGTGGAGGATGATCAGCCATGAAAACGGGTTCTAGTCGGTTTAGCTTGCTGACGCGAAATCAGCAGATAATATTTTCCATTGGATTTTCGCTCGGCATCTTGATGGTGATCAACACCCTCTACTTGCTGCTTGCGAGCCACTGGTGGGGGATCGGGAAAAACACCCAAGTGTTGCCGATGTTCTATCAGGCGATGTTGGTCGTGCACCTTTTGATGGGAATACTCTTCGTGGGTCTGGCGCTTGGCTTTATTCTGGTTCATTTGTTGAAGATTCTCCGGAAAAAAAATCCCCGCGCGTGGATGAGAGTTTCTGGGTCAATCTTAGCGACGGCTTTGGTGTCCCTGTTGGTGACGGGTTTTTTCATCTTGGAGGAGTCCAATAGCAGGGCCAACTTTTGGATATTTGCGGCGCATCAGGCGCTCGCCGCCCTGTTAGTCCTTGGCTACTTCCTCCACCGGTTTTTATCGCGTGTCAAACCAGCGGTTCCCGACTGGATTTTCCGCCGCAAGGCCAAGATCGCGGCCGCTTCCGCGCTGTGCATTTTTTTGGCAATGGTGGTTGATTTGCAAGAAGCGCGCAGCGAAACCGCAAAAGAGCCTGCTCAAGTGCCGTCCGCCAATGCCGTTATCGGTTATAACCCAATCGTTTTCGACAAAAAATTCAATTCGGACTTCAAGTTTATCGCCTTTGGGGATGCGAAAGCAGACAGCCCCTTTTTCCCGGCGACTACCACCACCACAACGGGGGATTGGCTGCCGGCACGGATCATTACTCACGATGATCTGCCGGATATTGAGGCGTTCCAGGCTGAAACTCGCGCGAAAGGGTTCGCGCCCAGTTATTTTTTGGGTGCGCAGAGCTGCCAAAGATGTCATGCGGACATAGTGCAACAGTGGTCGACGTCGGCTCATCGGTTTTCATCATTCAACAACCCCTTCTATCGCAAGGCAGTGGAACTCACCCGCGAAAAAATCTCGAAAAAGTCCTCTCAATTTTGTGGGGGATGCCACGATCCGGCAATAATGCTCTCGGGCAACATGGTGAGGGACATTGATCCTTTAACGCCAGAATCTCAGGCGGGACTGACCTGTTTGGCGTGTCATGCGATTGATCAAGTCCACGGTGTTGTTGGCAACGGGAACTATAATATCCAGGACTTCACCGAGTCGCCCTACATCTTTGACCAAGCGAAGGCCGGGATCGGTTTGGAGATCCACGACTATGTTCTGAAGGCGAAACCGACGGTTCACAAACAACGCAATCTTAAGCCGATATTTCATAAATCCGAGTTTTGTCTCACTTGCCACAAAGTCAACCTGGACGTCACGGTGAACGATTATCGCTGGTTGCGAGGGCAGAATGAGTATGACGCTTGGCACAACTCGGGTATTGCGCTCAACCAACCGAGGACGTGGTACGAACCTCCTACGGTTCGTCAGTGTCAGGACTGTCACATGCCGCTGGAAGATGCCGTCTTGGGCGACGTTGCCGCCGATGAGGGCAAGGTGCGAAGTCATAGGTTTCTCTCGGTGAATACGGCCTTACCAGCCCTGCGCGGTGACTCGGACACCATCGAGCGTATGGAAACATTCATGCGGGATGAAAAGTTGCGCCTGGAGATATTTGCCGTGCGGCGGGAAAATGGCGAAGTCATCATGAACGCCCGCGAGCATAAAATCGCTGTACGGCCCGGCGAATTGCTGCAGGTTGATGTGGTGGTGCGCAACTTAAATGTCGGGCACACGTTTCCAGGTGGCACCAACGATTCCAACGAAGGGTGGATCGATTTTGCTGTGCGCGACGCTACTCAGAAAGTTTTTCACAATGGATGGGTCGGACCGGACCGCCATGTGGATCCCGCTGCGCACTTTTATAAGGCGGTGATTGTCGATCGTCACAGCGGGCGAATCGCAAAGCGGAATGCCAGCGACATCTACGCCACCGTCTACGCCAATGTTATTGGGCCGAGCACGTCGGATATTGCGCGCTATCGCTTTCGCGTTCCGAATAATGCGTCCGGCGACTTGACGGTTTCCGCCAAACTCATGTGGCGGAAATTCAACCGGGAGTTTACCGAATTCGCCTTTGAAGGGGAGCAAATACCGGATTTACCCATCACTGAAATAGAAACCGACAGTATCTCACTGGCTTTGTCCGATTCGCCGGCGCCTGTTGTGGCCGTCCAACCGCAACCTGAAGATGCCAAGCGGTGGATGCGCTATAACGATTACGGCATAGGCTCAGTTCTCGACGGGGATACTCGGTCGGCGCTGGCGGCGTTCCACAAGGTTGTGGAGTTGCAGCCAGAAAAAATGGACGGATTTCTCAATCAGGCGCGCGCTCATCTGGCGGAAGGCTCGCTCGCAAAAGCGGAATCTATGTTGCGGGAGGCCAGTAATCGATCACCCAACCTGCCGCGCCTGGCGTTTTTCTGGGGTGAGCTACTGGAGAAAAAGGGCGATCTCACCGGCGCTGTGGAAGCCTATCGGCGGACACTGCAGTTCTACCCAAAAAGCCGGGACACTTGGGTTCGCTTGGGCCGCGTCTACTGGTTGAAAGGGGAGTATCCTCAGTCGATCGAGGCGTTCATGGAGGTATTGGAAATCGATCCTGAACATGCACAGGCTTATCATCAGCTGAATTTGGCTTACAAGGCCTTAGCGGCAAATTCTCTCTCGGAAGAGGACGCCACTCGGTACGGCGCTTTAGCGAACGAATTCCAAAAAGGATTCGAAAAGTACAAGCTCGACGAAGACTCTTCCGCGGTCACCCGGCGGTATCGCGAAGAAAATTCGTATGACAACTTGATGAGCCAAGCCATCATCGTTCATGAGGAGGGTTAACATGAGGATTCGCCGAAAATTCATTGGATTCACTGTGTTGGCTTCCTTGGCCCTCGCGCTGATTTTGGTTTTTAATTGGCCGGACCCACCAGCGCCGGTCGTCGAACCGGTTATCGATCAATCCACCTATATCCCGCCGCCACCTACCAAGGCGGTGGAGTCGTCGGTGCGGTTCTCGGATGTTACCGGTGCAAGCGGAATCCAATATCGGCATTACACGGGGGCAACCATCGACGAAAAAGGCAAACCCAGCCGGTACATGCCGGAAACCATGGGACCTGGGGTCGTGCTCTTCGATTACGACCGCGACGGGGACTCCGATATTTTCGTCGCCAATTCCACTTCGTTTGAGCCCAATCCCGGGGAAATCAACCAGATGTCGCCCCGTTTGTTCCGCAATCTTGGCAATATGCGATTTGAGGATGTTACTACCCCGCTCGGCCTGAATTTCATTAGCTACGGCATGGGTGCCGCGTCGGCGGATTACGACGGCGATACCTATCCGGATCTCTTGTTGACTGGCTGGGGTGGTCTTCATCTCTTCCGGAATATAGACGGCAAGCGTTTTCAGAACGTGTCGTCGGCGATTTTGCCAAAGTCCGCCCAAGAAGACGCTCCCGACTGGTCCACCAGTGCGGTTTTTTTCGATGCGGATGGCGATAGCGATCTGGATATCTACGTCGCGAACTACGTGCGTTGGACCCCTGCGGCCGATGTGTACGCCACCCAGGACGGACAGAGCAAAAGCTATGCAACCCCGAACCTTTATCGCGGTGGCTCTTCGCGTCTTTTATTGCTCGAGGACGGTGTGTTTAAAGACCGCACGGCCGAATCCGGTTTGCTGAACGATGAAGGAAAATCCCTGGGTGTCGCCCTGTGGGACTTCAATAACGATGGGCGCTTGGACATAGTGGTCGCCAACGATACACAGCCGAACTTCCTGTATTACAACCTGGGGGGAGGCCGATTTGAAAACCGCTCTTTGGAGGCGGGAATCGCCTACGATGCAAACGGCCGGACTCGGGCAGGAATGGGTATTGATGTCGGCGACCTGGGTAACGATGGCCGCGTGTGCATCGCCATCGGCAATTTCAGCCGGGAGCCCCTTTCCGTTTTCCGGGACGAGGGAGGCGGATTTTTTCGGGAACACGGTGAGCAATCCGGAGTGGCGCAGGACACTTACATGTCTTTGACTTTCGGGTTGAGCTTCGCCGACTTTGATCTCGACGGCTGGCAGGACCTCATTTTGGCCAATGGCCACATAGAGCCGGAAATCGAACGCGTGGAGGCCGAGATCAAATATCGCCAACCTCTCCAACTGCTGGGCAATGCGGGGGACGGCCATTTCGTAAACTGGAGCAGCAGTGCCGGTGAGATTTTTGCCAAACCTCTGGTGGGTCGCGGCCTGGCAGTGGGCGATCTCGATGGCGATGGGGATCTGGACGTAGTTGCCGCCGAAAACGGCGGTGCTTTATACCTATTGCAAAACGAAACCGGCGATAAAAAGAATTTCTTGCGGGTGAAATTGGCGGGAGCTGCGCCAAATACGGACGCGATAGGAGCGAAACTGCGGTTTACAATCAAAGATGGTCCGGTGCAAAGTCGCGTGGTCAAGGGCGGCTCCTCGTATCTTTCACAATCGGAGTTCACGCAAACTTTTGGCGCGGGCGACTCCAGCGCTCCAGGCACGCTGACGGTGACCTGGCCGAGTGGCAAGGTATCCATATTTCAAATCGACCAAATGAATAAAACCGTTTTGGTCAATGAGGTCGACGAAAGGCTGGTCACTCTGTAGAAAATGGCGTTCCGCCGCGTACCCCTGCGCGGGTTGAGACCGGGGTGGCTCTGCTCTGTCCCGGCTGGCTCAAATCCGCGCTTCGGTAGCTTCCACCAGGCCTTCCTGCGCACCGGCGAAAACTTGCAATCGCGTTCGCTCCCGCGACCAAAGTAGCGCTTCCCCTAACGGAGAAGCGACAGCACCGAAAGCCAAGAGTGGACCCTAAGAGCCGGGCAGAGGTCTGTTGCCCACCGGCGTGACAAATCGAGAAACCCCGGCATATGATTGCCGCCATCTCGAATTCACGCAAGGATTCCCCATGGCAAGTCCCTATCCCTGGCAGTTCGTCCGGCTCGGCGGTTTCGATCAGGTTATCCTGCGCTCTGGCGCGGATCTGCAACATCTGGATGAACTCGACCCCAAGCTCTGGGCGGCGCTCGCGTGTCCGACCGCAGGTTTATGGTTCGATGATAAAACGCTGCATTTGGTCGATGTCGACAGCGATGGTCGGGTGCGACTGCCGGAGGTGGTGGCGGCGGTGAAGTGGGCCTGTAGCTGCCTAAAAAATCCCGGTCTGCTGCTGCAGCCGGCAGCCGAGCTGCCCCTAGCGGAGATCAACGATGCGGATCCGGCCGGGGCGGCGATCCGCGCAAGCGCCAAAACCATGTTGGAATTTCTTGGCAAATCGGAGGCAGAGGTTATCACTCTGCTGGACGCCGAATCGCAGCAGGCCGCTCTGACGAAAGCGCCGCTCAACGGCGATGGCGTGGTCTTGGTCGACTCCGCGTCCGCAGCGGAGCTCAAAAATCTCATCCTGGATATTCAGCTGGCATTTCCCGGCGTGCTCGACGTGTCCGGCCGTCCGGGCGTGGACGCGACGACTTTGGAAAACTTTTTCGCGGCTCTGCAAGCGCGCGCCGACTGGCTGGAGCGGCTGGAAAGTGAGTGGAGCCATTATGCCGCCGCCTACGCGACCTTTCAGAAGGTCCGCGCGAAAATCGATGATTTTTTCAGCCGCTGCCGCGCCGCCCAATTTGATCCGCGCGCCCAGGAGGCGCTCAACCAACCGGCGGCCGCCTGGAATGCGGTCGGGGCCGAGACACTCTCCGCCGACTGTCACGAATTAACCGAATTTCCCCTCGCTTTAGTCAGTCCGGCCGCCGTGCTCCCTTTGGGCGCGGGTCTGAATCCGGCCTGGGAGAAAATGGTGCGGGATTTCGAGGTTGCGGTGGTTCAGCCGTTGCTCGGGGCGAGGGACCAGCTCTCCCTCGCCGAGTGGCAGCAGTTGAAGCGGCAGTTCAGCGATTACGAAACTTGGTTAAACAGCGAAGGCGGCAAGGAAGTGAAAGCCTTAGCGCCCGAACGGATTCGCGAAATTCTCGCCGGCACGGGTAGGGCAGAGATGCAGCAGTTGATCCAGCGGGACCTTGCGGTCCAGCCGCAGGTACAGGCGTTTGCCGCCGTGGAAAAACTGTTGCGTTTTCGCTTGCACTTAAAAACCTTGCTGAACAATTTTGTCAATTTCACCGAATTTTATTCCGCCAGCGGCCGGGCAGTTTTCGAAGCGGGCACACTCTATTTGGACGGGCGCGCCTGCGAACTCTGCATTGAAGTTTACGACGCGGCTAAACACGCACAGCTCGCCGGCCTGTCCAAATGTTTTTTGGCCTACTGCGATTGCACCCGGCGCGACGGGGCCAAAAAAACAATCGTGGCCGCTTTTACTGGCGGCGAACCCGATTACCTACTGGTCGGCCGCAACGGCATTTTCTACGATCGCGGCGGCTTGGACTGGGACGCGACCATCACCAAATTGATCGAAAACCCGATTAGTATCCCGCAGGCTTTTTTTCTTCCCTATAAACGCTTTATTCGATTTATCGAAGAGCGGGCGGCGAAGAGTGCGAGCGCGGCGGACGCCTCGGGTCAGAGCCTGTTGCAGACCACCGCCGACAAAACCCTCGTTACGCCGGACGCAAAAACCGCGCAGGCGGCGCCCAAACCAAAAATTGACGTGGGCGTTGTCGCTGCCCTGGGCGTTGCCATAGGCGGCATCACCACGGCCATGGGTATGCTGTTGCAGGCCTTTTTCGGCCTGGGCTGGTTGATGCCGCTCGGGCTCTTGGGATTGCTCGTTCTGATCAGCGGCCCATCGGTATTTATCGCCTGGTTGAAATTGCGCCAGCGCAACCTCGGTCCGATCTTGGATGCCTCCGGCTGGGCGGTAAACGGACAGGTAAAAATCAATGTGCCCTTCGGTAGCAAGTTAACGGAAGTGGCCAAACTGCCCCCTGGTGCCAAGCGCAATTTGCGGGATCCCTACGCGGAGAAATCGCGGCCCTGGGGCACAGTGCTCGCCATTCTGCTGCTCCTGACTGCCGTCACTGTCGGTGGCTGGTGCCTGTGGAGCGGGAAATGTCCAAAGGTCGGGGAATTTTTTATTCCGCCTAAGCCGCCGACCACACCCGTTTCCTGACATTTTTTTGTCCGTCGGATCTGTCGGTACTGGCGATTTCGCCACCGTGGATTGCGGGGCTCCGGGTGGTTTATGGAACCCGTAAATCGGGACAGCGTCATGGCGGAACCCGCGTTGCGGTTCCGCCCTACGAAGGTGGCGCACGTTTGTAAACACAGCTTTTCGAAGACGATCCTTAAACCTCTCCTTGTTGTTGCCAGGCGTTTCCTTTTGGCGTCTCTTGAGCGACTCTTACAGGCCTCTCTTTTTGTCATAATCGCTATCTATGATTT
The DNA here is from genome assembly GCA_002432555.1 of Marinagarivorans sp. UBA5870. The sequence goes on along the minus strand of DJFO01000290.1, from coordinate 8,218 downwards.
CCCCAACTTCGGGTCAACTGCCCGCGCCTTGGGCAGAAAATCACCAGGCGATGGAAGAGGTTTTATCCTACTTTTGTATTCGCCTTGGTGTTCCTATGTAATATTACTGTAATATCGCGGCCCTATAGTCCCGCCCGTTTTTCATAAATGCTCACCGAGCCCATCACCGATGCGGTTACCCGCATCTTTATTTGTTTCAAGGAGACGTCATGAAGAAATCCAACCTAGGTGCTTGTATCGCGCTTGCCGCCGCTGTTCCCTGCGGTGTCGCTGCCGAAGTTACTTTGTATGGCAAGGCGAACCTTTCTTTCGAAAAGGTTGATCTGAAGGATCAGGATGAATCGCATACCGAACTGATGAGCAATGCTTCCCGCCTCGGCTTTAAGGGTAGTGAGAAAATCAACGATTCCCTCGAGGCCATCTATCAGTTGGAATACGAAGTGTATGTGGACGACGGCGAAGACGTGCGCAGCGTTGGTGGCCAACGCGATGACCGCAGCTTCCGCCAGCGCAATATTTTCGTCGGTGTGAAAGGCGGCTTCGGCCAGGTGATCGGCGGCCATTTCGACACTCCGCTCAAAGGCGCTCAGGGTAAAGTCGACGTCTTTAACGATTTGCGCGGCGATATCCGCAGTATGATCACCAACAACGACCACCGCCTCGGCAATACTGTGATGTATTCTTCGCCAAAATTCGCCGGCTTCGGAGCGCACCTCGGTTACATTACCAGTGAGAACGAGGAGGTCGATGAAGGCAAATCCGCGGCGGTCTATTTCGACAACCACGGGCTCTATGCCAGTGTCGCTTTTGAGCAGGACGTGGTGGACGAAAATTCCGAAACTCTGCGCGCGGTCCTGGCCTATACCATAGGAGGCCTGCAGGTGGGCGGCCTATTCGAGCAGGACGATCAGGAGGGCGCGCCGGGACTGGCGGATCCGGAAGAGCAGGACGGTTGGTTGGCGTCGGTGTTATACGATTTTCAAAACAATTGGTTGGTGAAGGCGCAGTACGGTGAGTCGGATATCCGCTACCTCGACGCCGACACCACTAGCGTGGGCGTCGATTACAAGCTCTCGAAGAATTTTACGGTGTTTAGCTTTTACACCGCTGATTCCGCCGAGGGTGAGCCAGAGCTGGATCCTGCGGCGGAGTCCGACGATATAGACCGCGAATATTTTGGACTCGGTGTCGAGCTCAAGTTTTAAGCGGCTTCCTGAACGGCCTGCACAGGGAGTTGTGCAGGCTAATATTCAATGGGTTTTCAATAGGTTTTCGATGGAGCTTTCCATCTGAATTTCAGGGGGAATTTCCTGTTTCGCAAATCCCTATCCCTTACCTCCGCGTCAATTTTCGGCCATATCTGCGCAATACCAACAGCAACAACATCATCGCTGGCATCAGCAGCTCGGCGGCACCACCGCTTTTCTTTTTCTTCCCGCTCGCCGCCGCGCGCGTGGTCGGCGCCGGTGTCAGATTATCGGCGGTGTCAGGGCTCGCATCGAGAACCACCACGCTGTAAATCGTGATCAGATTGTCTTCGGTGTAAGGACTTCGTGCGGCCACGTCTTGTGCTGTGTAGTCCCGCAATGGCAGTTCCCCTAAGTGGAACAATGGCGCGAGGCTATCGAGCACAGCCATGCCGTTCCCCGTAACCTGACCGAACACCGTAAAGCCGCCATTCTGGTAGTCCAGGTTGGTGGTATTGTCGCTCATATTGAAAAACCAT
>DJFO01000290.1:0-6478 GCA_002432555.1 Marinagarivorans sp. UBA5870 | reverse complement strand
TTTGGCCATGGCGATGGTGCCGCGTTTATTGGAAAGTTTGGGTTCGTTGACGATGGGAGGGCGGGTGGTTATGTGGTTGCCTTCTTGTTCTTCATAGTCGAATCGAAAACCGCCGCCCTGGACCACAAAAGTTGGCCGAGACCTGTGGATGATCGTCTCGTCANNCAGGAAATTCGCCACGGTCGCCGGGGTGGTCTTGTCGAACAGATTGACTTCGAAGTCCCCGACGCTGGTTTGAAACTGCACTATGGTGGCCTGGGCGGGCGTGATACCGAGGATACCGGCGGCGAGGGAAAGGGTGATTGCCAAGGATTTGAGCTGCATGATGGTGTCTCGCTGTTTATGGCTCTGGCGGCGCCGAATGCGCCGGCGGCACCATAACAAATCCAGCGGGGAGTGACAGTAAAAAAATGTTGCTCGTCAGGCGGGGGATTCGGGGTCCCGATCGGTCGATGCCCGGCGGCAGACCTCGAGGATTTCTGTCACTTCCGCCGGCGCAGCGGTCCGCCGTGCCGCGGCGGAGGCAACCTGAATACTGGTGCGAAAATGCCGAAGAAAGCGGCGGCAATGGCCGCAGATCAACAGGTGCAGATACCACGCGGGTCGCCGGTACCACGGGATCCGGCCGTCGATGAAATCGCTTGCGTCATGCGCGACGTCGCGGCATTTCAGCATTGGCCAGTCTCCTGGTAAGTGTCGATCACCTGAAACAACTTCGTGCGCGCCCTGTGTAGTAAAACCCTCGCATTGGAGTCGCTGATGCCCAGATTGTTACAAATCTCGGCCAGACTCAGCTGTTCTAGGTCCCGCAGGGTAAAAACCGCCCGCTGCATGGGCGGCAGCTCGGCGAGCGCGCGGTCGATACAGCGGCGCAGTTCACTTGCCTGCAATAGATCTTCGGGGCTTTCCGAGTGCCATTGGCCGGGCAGTTCGCGCCAGTGTCCGTCCGGCTGAAAACGATCGCCAAAGTCCGGTATCTTTTCTTCGAGCGCTTCCAGGGACAAAGTGCGCTTTTCCTTGCGCAAACGGGTTTTGGCATGGTTGCTGACAATGGTGAACAGCCAGGTCTTGATACTGCTGCGGCCGGCAAAATCCGGCAGGGCCTGGTAGGCGGCTACCCAAGCTTCTTGTACCACCTCGTCCGCCAGACCCGGGCCTATAATCGACCGAGCAAGCGTCATCAGCGTGGGATGATGGGCGGCGACCAGCTGGGCGAAACACGCGTGATCGCGCGCGCGCAAAAGCAGAAGTAAAGGCGCAGCGTCGAAATTCATGGTGGGATCCGCCATCGGAAATGTCCTGCAGCACAAGGCGCGACGGATTCTATCTCAACTCTTCGGCAAAGCGCTCGTTCAGCATGCCCTGCTGGTCAATCCTGTTGCAATTGCTCCACCACACAGGGCAGCAGGTCCGCCTGGGAGACGGGTTTCGTTAAAAACGCATTTCCACCCGCATGCAGGGCGGCTTCACGGGCGTCTTCCTCGCGTTTGGCAGTGAGGAAAATAATTGGCAACTGATCGGGGGAGGATTTTTTGCGAATCTCCCGGCACACTTCGATGCCGGACATGTGCGGCATCATGATATCGAGAATAATCAGGTCGATCGCCGAGTGCTGGCCGAGCAATTGCAGGGCCTCGGCGCCGCTCGCCGCTTCGAGCAGCCGCAAATTTTCCTGCTTGAGCAAGGTGGCCAGCACCAGGCGGTTGACCGGATCGTCATCGACAATCAGGATGGTGCGCGCCCCACCTGCGCTCGTTAAGGTGGTTTTACAACTGGCAGACAGGTGCTCCGTCAGGGGTAGGTTTTGACAGGCGGGCAGAGTAATAGTGAAGGTCGAACCTTTTGCTGGCTGCGACCGAACGCCGATGGTGCCGCCGTGTAGTTGCACCAGTTTGCCGGCGATCGCCAGGCCGATGCCGGTGCCCTTTTGGGTGCGGGTGTTGGCTTCGGCCAATTGGTTGAACGCCGAAAACAGCCATTTCTGTTCCGTCTCCGGAATGCCGATGCCGGAATCTTTGATATGAACGGTCACCTGAGTGTCGTTGGTCGCCGCGCCGATCTCGATAAAACCTCGCTCGGTGTATTTAATGGCATTTTCGATTAAGTGCAAAAATACCTGCTGAATTCGGGCGCGGTCCGCCAGAGCGTAGACGTTTTTGCCGGAGGCAGTGTTATTGATGGTCAGCGCCTTGCCGGCGAGCTGCGGCCGCAAGATGGTGATGGTCTGATCCAACAGCTGGCTAATGTTTACGGGCCGCAATTGGATTTTCAGCTCGTTGTTGGACAGCTTGGAAAAGTCGAGCAAGTCATCCACCAGACTCGCCAAACGCTGGCCGCTGGCAATCACCAGATAGAGCGATTCCTTGACCGCGGTGGTGGCACCGCTGAGCGGCCCGTGCAGGAGCGATTCGGTCATCCCGATGATGCCGTTGAGCGGCGTGCGCAATTCATGCGAGGTGCTCGCCAGAAAAGAATCCTTCATGCGGTCCAGCTGAATCAGCTTATTTTTATGCGCGAGTTCTTTTTCCTGCTCGCGCTGCAGCCGCCGGGTTTTATAGTGCATAAAGCCAAATAGGGCGCTCACCGCGAACAAGCCGTACAGGCTGTAGGCCCACCAGGTTTGCCAAACGGGCGGGCGTATGTGAATTTTCAACTCGGCTTCCTGCGCGCTCCACAGACCGCTGCTGTTGACCGCCTTCACGCGAAACACGTAGCGGCCGGGGTCGAGGTTGGTATAGGTTGCCAATTGGGAATTCTTGGCCTTGTGCCATTCGCGGTCGAAGCCGTCGAGTTTGTAGTGAAACTGATTTTTGAAGGCCGAGCGGTAGGAGAGGGCGGCGAAACCGAGGGAAAACATGCTGTGCCGGTGGTTCAGCTCCAGGATCTGGGTGCTGCCGACGGTGCTTTGCAGCGGTGACTCAGGGCTTTTGTGGCTGACTTCGTCGTTGAAGATCCGCAGTTGCGTGAGCGTCACCGGGGGCGGTTCGGTGGAGGGCGCAAGGCGGGATTTGTCGATGATGGTGATGCCCTCGGTGCTGCCGAGGTAAATCTTGCCGCGGTCATCGACGAATAGGCTGTCCCGGTTATAGGTGTTGCCGGCCAAGCCGTCGCTGGTGTGAAAAGATTTGATCGCCAGGGTTTCGGGATCGATCAATGCGACCCCGTTGCTGGTGCCCGCCCACACAAAACCCTCTCGATCCTCCACCAGGCTCGCCACGCGCAAACCGGACAAACCTTGTTCCAGGCCGAGGCGGGTGAAGCGCCGGGTGGTCGGGTCGAGAATATTCAGGCCGCCGCCGTCGGTGCCGAACCAGAGGGTCCCGTTGCTGTGCTCCATGGACGAGTAGATATTGGGGTTGTTCAAATGGTGCGGTTGATTGGGTGAGGCGCGCAGGTGGTGAAACTTTTGCGTGTCCGGCAATTCCAGCCAGTCAAGCCCATCGAGGGTACCTATCCAAAGCCGGTTGGCGGAGTCGACCATCAAGGTCCAGACGAAGGAGTAGGCAAGGCTATCCGGATTCATGGGGTCGTGGCGGTAGATCTCGAAATCGTCGGTCGCAGGCCGGTAGCGGGAGAGACCGCCCTGTTCCGTGTGCCCGCTCCAGACATTGCCCTGCTGGTCGAGCGCTATGGCCCACACGTGCTGATTCAAAAGGGAATTTGGACGCGCGGGATCGGGAAAATAATTGTGGAACCGCTCGGTGGCGCGGTCGAATCGGTGCAGGCCGCCGGACCAGGTACCAAACCACAAGTTGCCCTGCAGATCCTCGTTGATGCTCACCACCACATTGGCGCGCAGGCTATAGGGATTATTGGGCTCGTGGAAGTAGCGCCGAATAGCGCCGGTGGCGGGCGTGTAGGCGGTGAGGCCCTGCTCGGTGCCGATCCAAATAACCCCCTGGCTGTCCTGAAAAATTTTCAACACACCATTATGGGTGAGACCTTGCGGGTGGCTCTTCCAGATCTTGAACGCGGTTTTGGATCGATCGAAATAATTGATGCCCGCGGGAAAGGAGCCGATCCAGAGGTCGTTGTTCTTGTCGGCAAAAATGCAGCGCACTTGGTTGGAGATCAGGCTGGTCGGATCATTGGTGTCGTGGTAGAGAAAATTAAATTTTTCCGTCACCGGATCGTAGAGACCGAGCCCGCCGTGATCCAAAGCGAGCCACAGGTGGCCGTTGCGGTCGGTCGCAACCTCGCGCACCACGTCGCTATTGATGTAGTAGGGTTCCGCCGCCTGGGTGCCGTAGGTGGTAAACCGGGTGAGGTCCTGGTCGAGCCGGACGAGACCGCTGCCGTCGGTGCCAAACCACAGCTGACCGGCTTTGTCCTCGGCGATGCTATAGACCTGATTGAACAGTCGGCCGGTGCTGCCGCCGTCGTCGCGCCAGTGGCGAAACTGGTTGACGCCGCCCAGGTGCAGACTGATGCCGGTGGTCCCATAGCCGATCCAGAGTCTTCCCTGGGAGTCAAAAAAAACCTCGCGGACATCATCGGAGGTCAAGCTCTGCGGATTTTTCGGGTCGTGCACCCAATCGTAGAAATGCCGCCGCTGGGGATCGAAGAAGTTGAGGCCGCGGTCGGTGCCGATTACCAGCGTATTGTCCGCCCGCACCGCCACCTGGGCCACTTTGTTACTGCTGATGCTCGCCGGGTTGTTGGGATTGTGCCGGTAGGTGGTGAAGTCGTCGCTGCGCGGGTTGTAGCGGCTCAACCCATTGCTGGTGGCAAACCACAATTCGCCTTTGCGATCGCGGGCTATTCGGTAGACGGCGTTGCTGGCAATGGCTCCCGGGTCCTTGGGATCGGGGAAATAAAAGCGGAACTCGTGGGCGTCAAAGCGGGCGACGCCGTGTTCGCCGGCGATCCAGATAAAGCCGCGCTCGTCCTGCAGAATGTCGTTCACCATACCGACGCCGCCGCGGTGCTCCGCGTGATCGCCGTTGAGCAGACGCTCGAAGCGCACGGTGGTGAGATCGATCTCCTCCGCCGCCAGGGGGGAGAAACAAAGTCCCCAGCACACATGCAAAAACAGCCAGGCTCGCATCCAGGCCATCAAAACTCGCCCCATTTCAAATGCTTTCCGGTCGGCGCTCCTATGGGCATTCCCCCGCCGGACCGGCAAAACTGAAGGTCAATACAGCATTCCGTGGGGTCCGACCGCCGGTGCTTCAAACGCAGTGCCGCGCCGACACCCACCAGCAAGGGCGGCCGCAGCGCGCTCATCTAAGTAAAGCACAGGAAACGCGGGCCGGTCGGCGGCCCGACGGGAAGCTTATTGGTACACCCGCAGGTAGTCGATTTCGTAGCGGGAGGGGAATGTCGTTTGAGCCGGGTTGCCGCCGTTGTTGCCCCCTATGGCAAGATTGATGAGGATATACATGGGCTTATCGCGGAACGGATTGCTGCCGTCTGGATTGCGGGTTTGATTGGTGTCGGTGACGTTCATGAGCACGTCGTCCACGTAGAGGCGAATGCTTTGGGCGTCCCAGTCCAGGCGCCATACATGAAAGCGGGAAGCCCAATCCGGGTGTTGGAAGCGCAGGTTATCCATGGAGCGGGTGGACGAATCCCAGGTGGCGGACCAGGGGTCAGAGTTGTTGGCCTTCCAGGCGACGTTCGCCAGGATCTTATTTTGATAGTACTCCATGATGTCGATCTCGCCNNGAGCATCCAGAAGGCGGGCCAAAGGCCGGCGCGGGCATCGATGCGCGCGCGCATTTCGAAGCGGCCGTAAGTCCAGCTGACCTTGCCGCGCGTGTGCAGGCTGGCGGAGGTATAAGCCGCCCCCATAAAGTCTTCGCGCCGGGCGGTGATGGTCAGGAGCCCATTGGCGACACTGACGTTTTCCGGACGCGCCACCGTGTAATACTGGGCTTCATTGTTGCGCACCAACCCCTGCTCATAGCTCCAGTAGCTGGTATCGGGCAGACCCTGCCCGTTAAATTCCTCCGCCCACACCAGATTGTAGGTTTTCTGTTGCGGCACCGTTTGCAGACGCCATTGCTGGTTCGGCGCGTTCTCGTAGGTGCGCTGTTGCAGATCGCCGCCGTTGACTGTGCTGCTGCCGAGGATTTCCAGCGCCTTGTTACTGTGGCGGGAGGTAATGCTCACGAATCCGCCTCCCACATTCTCGATCCGCCACTGCTGGTGGTTCATGCCCGAATAATCGTACTGGCGAATCTCACCGCCGTCCGCGGTGCTGCGGTCCCACAAGTCCAGCGATTTGCCGCTGTGGAAGGGCAAAATGGCGTGGTAGCCGTTTTGCAGGTCGACCACTTCAAACTGCTGATTGGCTCGACCGGTGAATTCCCATTGCACCAGATCGCCCCCATTGGCCGTGCTTTCGTCTGCTACGTCCAATGGCAATTCGCTCAAGCGGTTGTAGATGAAATAACGGCCCGTAACTATAGCGCCGGAGGAGGTGGAGCTGCTGGAACTGGAGGCGCTGGATGAGCTGCTGGAGCTCGACGAACTG
>DJFO01000359.1 GCA_002432555.1 Marinagarivorans sp. UBA5870 | reverse complement strand
CGGGTGCTTGCGGCCGCCCTGGGGTGGCACGGACGCAACCGTACCCTCGATCAGTTTCAAGAGTGCCTGCTGGACGCCCTCCCCGGACACATCCCGGGTGATAGACGGATTGTCCGACTTGCGGGAAATCTTGTCGATCTCATCGATATAGACAATGCCCTGCTGCGCTTTTTCAACGTCGTAGTCACATTTCTGCAGCAGTTTCTGAATAATGTTCTCCACATCTTCACCGACATAGCCCGCTTCGGTCAAAGTAGTGGCATCGGCGATAGTGAAAGGCACGTTCAATAAACGAGCAAGCGTCTCTGCCAACAAAGTTTTGCCGCTGCCGGTGGGTCCAACGAGCAGGATGTTACTCTTGCCCAACTCCACGTCTTCCTTACCCTTCTTCTTATTACCGACGCGCAGGCGCTTGTAGTGGTTGTACACAGCGACAGCCAGCACTTTTTTGGCATCGACTTGCCCGATCACGTATTCATCAAGCGTGGCGGCAATGTCTTTGGGCGTCGGCAGCTTTTCCCCAGAACCCTCATGGGTATTTTCCTGAATCTCTTCACGGATGATATCGTTGCAAAGATCAACGCACTCATCGCAGATAAACACCGAAGGACCTGCGATAAGCTTCCTTACCTCATGCTGACTCTTACCGCAAAAGGAGCAGTAGAGTAGTTTTCCGTTATCATCACTATCGTTTGTGTGGTCGGTCATCAAACCTCTCCGCCAATCTCAGCATTACCAAATTAAACCATAGTTTTGTTCAAAGGGTGCAGACAACCTCCTCTTAGACCGATTTCCTATAGCTGCACTACAGTTTATTTGAGTTTCAATTATCAAGCCTGCGTAGCGCTTCGCTCTCCTGGCTCCACCACAACAGGTAACAACATCGCGGGATCAAAGTTCCGGCAATATACGCTTAGTGAGCACTTCATCGACCAATCCGTAGTTCTTGGATTCAGTCGCGCTCATGAAGTTGTCCCGCTCCGTATCGCGCGCAATCTCTTCTACCGTTTTGCCGGTGTGGTGCGCCATGAGCTGGTTGAGACGCTCGCGGATTTTCAGAATCTCCTGGGCGTGGATATGGATATCCGTCGCCTGACCCTGGGCGCCGCCGGACGGCTGATGAATCATGGTGCGCGCATTTGGCAAACAGTATCGTTTGCCTTTCGCTCCCGCCGTCAACAAAAACGCCCCCATGCTGCAAGCCTGACCTATGCACATAGTGCTGACGTCTGGCTTGATAAATTGCATGGTGTCGTAGATCGACATACCGGCTGTCACCGAGCCACCGGGCGAGTTGATATAAAGGTGAATATCTTTATCCGGATTTTCCGCCTCGAGAAATAACAGCTGGGCCACCACCAAGTTTGCCATATAGTCCTCGACCGGTCCGACGAGGAAGATTACGCGTTCTTTGAGCAGGCGGGAGTAAATATCGTACGAGCGCTCACCCCGCGCAGTCTGCTCCACAACAATGGGAACCAGCGCATTTTGCGGTGCAGAAATCAAAGGACCAAAAGAATCGAATCTGGACATTGTGCTTTTTCCTTAGGATGGCCGCCGTCGGTTTTGATTATGCAGAATGAAGAGCAGCTTGTGGGGAAAGCTTAACTCGAGTGAAGGAGATATGCCAGTTTGACTGGCCTAACACCGGTTGCAACATCCGGTGCTAGGCAAGAAAAGAACGATTTGCTTATTTATTCGACGTCCTTTGCCTCGTCTTCCGGCTTAATCAACTCCTGATAGGACACCGGTTTAACGGCAACATTCGCCTTGCCCAATAAATAATCTACGACCTGATCTTCGAGCACCGCGGCGCGAGCGCCAGACAGCAAATCTTCATTGCTGTAGTAGTAGCTGACGACGCTTTCCGGATCTTCATAGGTAGCAGCGATGCTCTGAATCAACGCCTTAACGCGGTCTTTGTCCACAACGATCTTTTGCTGACTCACGACTTCCGATACCAGAAGACCGAGCGCGGTGCGGCGCTCGGCGCGCGAACGGAATATGTCATCCGGCAGCAGTGAACGCACATCGAGTTTGCTGCTCAGCTGGCCGTATTGCTGCACTGCCTGCTGACGCAAAACATCGATTTCGTTCTGCACCAGCGACTTGGGTACATCTATGGCATTGGCCGCCAAGAGCGCGTCCAACACTTGAGTTTTCACCTTGTTCTTGATCATCCGCTCTTTTTCACGCTCCATGTTTTCTTTCACATCGGCGCGAAATTTCTCTAACCCACCTTCTTGTACACCAAAGGCCCGGAAAAAGTCTTCATTTACTTCGGGTAATTGTTGTTCTGAGACGGACTGCAAGGTAATGCTGAATTCGACAGCAGCGCCTTTGAGGTTCTCAACTTGATAGTCTTCAGGGAATTGCAAAGGCGCGGTCTTGGTCTCGCCAGGAGACATGCCGAGGATCGCGGCTTCGAACCCAGGGATCATGGAATTGGAACCGAGTTGCAGTTGGTAACCCTGCGCCGTACCGCCGTCGAAGGGTTCGCCGTCTTTAGTCCCCACAAAATCAATCTTGACCCGATCGCCATCTTGCGCTGGGCGAGATACTTCGACCCATTTCGCCTGGCTCTTGCGCAGGGTGTCGATCATGGTGTCTATGTCTTGCTCTGAGATATCGGCGGAATACTGATCGATGGAGACGCCTTCGATTTCCTTCAATTGAATTTCAGGGAAAACCTCGAAGGTGGCGACGTATTCCAGATCCTTACCTTCGGCAAATTGTTTCGGTTCGATTTTTGGCTGCCCCGCAGGTCGGACATCTTTCTGGCGCACGGCTTCCTGAAACGAACGGCTGATGGTATCGCCGAGGACTTCTTGCCGCACCCCAGAGCCGAATTTTTGGAGCACGACTTTGAACGGCACCTTACCCTTGCGGAAGCCGTTGATGCGGACGGTCTTGGCCGCTTCCTGCAGGCGTTTATTGACTTCTTTATCAATCACATCTGCTGGCACGCCGACGATCAAACGCCGCTCCAGGCCAGACGTTGTTTCGATCGAAACTTGCATTTTCTGCCTCGTTATTGACTGGGAAAAATATTGCCGTGAAGATTGAGTATGTGGTGCGGTCGGAGAGACTCGAACTCTCACGCCATAGGACACTGGAACCTAAATCCAGCGCGTCTACCAGTTCCGCCACGACCGCTAAAACTTAAAGTAATCTAGGAGCAAAATGGAATAGAGCCTTGATTTCCAACAAAAAACTTTGCGAATTCTACAGCTGCTCCGTCAAGGGGTGGCAATTGTGCCACAGCTGAACCCGCCAGGGAAGTCCCGCGGCATAAGCGCGCGACAGGAAAGATTGATATGAAATGGCGTTGGTGTTGCGTCTTCCTGCTTTTCACAGCGACCCAGTCTTCTCCAGCCCACGCGGTCGAGCGCGATCTCCTCAGACCCGCTGTGCAGAGTGCTATCTCGGCCGATCGGCAACTGCTGCTTACCCTCGACAGCACTCGCCGCCTCGATCCCTTCGGCAAATTGCAGGGGTCCTTGCTCGCCGGCGGCGGAAGCTTGGGATCCGATTCATCGAGTTACGGCAAAATCCGCGTTAACGGGCAGTACAAGGTCAACCGCTTTTGGCGGGCCGGGTTAGACCTCGCCTGGGAAGATCACTCGCCCGCGGGCGGGTCCGGCCTGCCCTCCGCCAGCACGCTTTCGCCCAGCGTGTTGATAAGCCTGACGAACTCGCGGGTGATCCTCGATCTGACGCTTAGCCGTCGGCGCCCGCGCTACGATTCAAGCGACGCAGCTTCCACCGCGTCGGGGAATCCGCAGGTAGAAATCTGGAGCCTGCAACTCAATAGTGGGGTTGATCTCAGTCGCGATGGGGGCACCTGGTACTACGGCCCCACATTAGCCAGCTCTATATTGAACGCCGCCGTCGAGGGAGTTCCGGCAGCACCTGACATGACGGTGCGGTTGCATAGGATTGCTCCCGGGGTTTTTGTCAGCTACTTGAGCACCCGCAAAACCGTTTCTGTGACGGTCAATCTCGCCGTGGCGCAAGGCATCGAAAGCAGCGAGACATCCCTGGGCACTTCCGCCACCGCACTGGTGCAGACAGCCAACCTTACCTATGCACCCTCCGCGCTCTCGCGCGTGACATTCCAGTGGGAAAGCCGCGACCGCGATGGTCAATCATTGTCCATCGGAGTGATTTATCACTTGTGAGAAGGCAGCGGGAGCAGATCCACACGCCTGGGCCGCACGCCTTTCTGCTCGAGCAGCGCAATTATGCCGTCGTCGCCCACCATATGCCCGACACCCACCACAAAAAAGACCGTCTGCCTCCCCTTGAGGTAAGCGAGGACCCTGTCCGCCATTTGGCGATTGCGCTGGGTAAAAATCCGATCGAACAAAGCTTTGGTCTCGGGATTACTGCGAAACGGCGTGATGAGGGTTTGCTCCAGCACGCCCAGGTCTCCGGCGCGCCAGGCGGCCGCCATTTCCATTAAATAGGTTTGACTGTTTTGTAAGTCGCCCAGAGTTTGTAGGAGAAACTGTTCCTGTTCAGCTGCGCTAAAGCCGCCGAACAGGCTCAACTGTGAGTCGAGGGTTTCCAACTCGCGCACTTCCTTGCCAGCGGCTCGCTGCAAGAAATGCAAATCGACACCCAGCTGCTGCTGTAATTCGGTTTTGCGTATTTCCGCCTCCACCAGCATCAAAGCGACATACCAGGGCTGAAACCGATCGAAAGCTTCCACCGGTAGTTGGCTTTTTACCGCCTGTTGGCGCAACGCCTGATAGGTTTGGGGGGAAACCTGCTGCGCCAACGTCTGGCCGGGCGCAAGCCCGCCGTACTTAAAGATCGCCTGCATGGCTTCTGTCGGCGAGACGTGTAGCACGTCGACCTCAACCGTCAACACCGAGGAGCGGTCGAAGGCTTCTTCCAACGCCTGCGGCAGCGGATAGAAATTCGCATGGCCAAAATGCATGGAGCCGAGCAAATAGACGGTGGCCTCGCCTTGTTTTACTTCCCAGAAGGCCGGCTGGCTGGCCGTCTGCGCCCACAGGGCACCCGGAAGAAAAAGCAGCAAGAAAAAACAAGATCGAAACACAATGGGCGTTGACAACATGAAGACTTTGCTTGCGGTAAGCCGCGTGAGATCGCAGGAGTATACCGCGGCCGGAACCGCGGGCGGAGTATCAATTCAGGCGTTCGACTATAGTCGTTATTCCCTGTCCCAACCCGATACACATAGTGGCGAGACCCAAAGACACACTCCGGTCCTGCATCACTGATAACAAGGTGCCGGTGATCCTTGTTCCGGAACAACCGAACGGGTGGCCGAGGGCTATGGCGCCGCCGTAGAGATTGACTTTGGAGTCCATGGCATCCAGCAGGCTCAGGTCTTTCAAGACCGGCAGTGCCTGGGCGGCGAAGGCCTCGTTAAGTTCCACCGCTCCGATCTGCTCCATCGACAATCCCGCGAGCTTGAGCGCCTTTTGGGATGCGGGGACGGGGCCATAGCCCATGATCGATGGATCAACGCCGACGACTGCTGTGGTGAGTATCTTGGCAATTGGCTGGTAGCCGAGCGCTTGTGCGCGCGCGCCTGACATCACCAACATGACAGAAGCTCCGTCCGTGACCTGGGACGAAGTGCCTGCCGTGATGGTGCCGCCCTTAGGATTGAAAACCGGTTTTAAGGTGGCGAGAACCTCGGCCGTTGTCTCGGGGCGAATCGTTTCATCTTTCTCCACCAACACGGGCGCGCCTTTTTCGTCATGCCCCATGATGGGAATGATCTCGCGCGCGAATTTTCCTGCGTCAGTGGCGGCCGCGGCGCGCTGGTGGGAGCGAGCGCCGAATGCGTCCATCTGCTGGCGGGTGATGCCGTGCAAAAGCGCCAAATATTCCGCCGTCATACCCATGGAACCCGCGGCTTTAGCGACCGAGAGGCCGAGCAGCGGGTTGGGGTCGATCGAGGAGTTCATATCGATATGGCCCATATGTTCCACCCCGCCGACCAGGTAGACCTCGCCGAGACCAGCCTGTATCGACGCCGCCGCCGTATGCAGTGCTGACATGGACGAGCCGCACAAGCGATTGACCGTCTGGCCAGGCACCGTGTGCGGGATACGGGTGCGGAGAATTAAATTGCGGGCGATGTTAAATCCCTGCTCCTCTCGTTGCATAACACAACCCCAGATCACGTCGTCCAAGGTGTTCACGTCGAGGTTGGGATTGCGTTGCAGGAGGTTCTCGATCAACTCCGCGCTCAGTTCGTCCGCGCGGCGGAAACGGAAGCACCCATTTTTGGACCGTCCCATCGGGGTGCGGGCGTAGTCGACGATGACGGCATCTCGCGGCTGTACACTCACGTCTTCATCTCCTTAAGGATTTGCGCTGTAATAGGTTTTGCCACTGGCGGCAAGCTGTTGCATCGCCGGTGTGGTTTCGTAGAGTGGGCCGAGTTTCTCATAGATTTTTGCCGTGGCAACGAACTTTTCGAGCCCCTGCTCGTCCAGCCAGCGGAAAATACCTCCGCGAAACGGCGGGAACCCCAGACCGTAGATGAGCGCCATATCCGCCTCCGCTGGACTCGCGACTATGCCTTCCTCGTAGCAGCGAACCAGCTCCGTCGCCATGGGAATCATCATGCGTGCGATGATTTCTTCATCGCTGAATTCTTTTTTCTCGCCTACGTGGGGCTGCAATAGCGCGTAACTTTCCTGCGTAATGATTTTTGTCGGCTTGCCTTTTTTGTCCGGTTCGTAATTGTAAAACCCGCGATTATTTTTTTGCCCGAGTCGACCGGCCCCAAACAAAACATCCGCCGCTGGCTTGAACGTAACGGTCATGCGCGTCGGGAAACCTTGCGCCATAACGCCCTGAGCGTGCACCGCCGTGTCCAGACCCACCACATCGAGCAAATAAGCGGGCCCCATCGGCCAACCCCACCGCTCCATGACTTTGTCGATTTGTTGAAAATCCGCGCCGTCCCGCAACAAGGCGGAGAACCCCGCAAAATACGGAAACAAAACTCGATTCACCAGAAATCCGGGGCAATTGCGCACCACTATAGGCTTTTTACCGAGGGCATTGGCGTAAGC
>DJFO01000178.1 GCA_002432555.1 Marinagarivorans sp. UBA5870 | reverse complement strand
TGCCTTTATTCAGGCAGTGTTCTGTGCCCGGAAACAGCGCCTGGAACAGATCGTGTTCCCGCAACATCATCAGCGTGACCGTCGCGTAGCCGCTTAACATCAGTTTCAGAACTTCTTCGAACAACCGTGCAGGCGGCACGTCCCGGACCAAGTGGGCCAGGCGTCTTATGGGTTCAGCGGTTNNGCGCAGCATGCGCACCGGATCTTCCCTATAGCGGGCTTCCGGCTGGCCGATCATATTAAGAACGCGCCGTTTTAAGTCCGCCAGACCATTGGTGTAATCCAGTAAATCACCATTGCTGGGGTCGTAGTAGAGAGCGTTGATTGAAAAATCCCGCCGCGCGGCATCGGAAGCTATGTCGCCATAGACATTGTCACGCAACAACATGCCGTTTTGTGACTGCTCGGCGTCTTTCGGGTTGACGGATTGGTCATGGTGGGCGCGGAACGTGGTGACTTCGATAATTTCGCGGCCGAAACGCACGTGAACTATGCGAAAGCGTCGACCTATGATCATGGCGCTGCGAAAGAGCTTCTTAGTTTCCTCCGGCGTCGCGTTAGTGGCCACATCGAAATCTTTTGGCTCACCCTCCAGTAACAGGTCTCGCACGCCTCCGCCCACCAGAAAAGCGGAAAAGCCGGCCTCCTGAAGTTTTTCAATGACCTTTATTGCATTGCCGCTGAATTGCTCCCGCCGCAAGCCGTGCTCGGTGACAGGAATGACTTTGGCGGCGGATGCGGTCGAGTAAGTCTTGTTGGTGCCGAAGAGTTTCAGGAAGCGATTGAGCATGATGGGCGGTTGTTTGAGGTCGGAACGAAAACGCGAGTCTAACTCACGCCAGGGGCGCAGACCATAGCAGTTGATGCAGGGGATTTTGGGGATAAACACTTAGCCGACCCTTGGGCCGGCTTTCTCCCCTTAAGCGAGTACTGTTCGGTATTATTTTTTATGTTTTGTTATGAGTAATCGGTGTTTTTATTATCTATTGTTATTATTTAAATGCTGTAGCTGACTTTTTGTTATTAAGTGTCTACAAAGCAATTTGAGTGCCAGAGCTGAAATATCGTTTTATTTCAACGGGAAGATAAATTGTCGCGCCGCATTTCGGGTGGCGTGGGTGTGGGCTCTGTTACTAAAGTTCTCTTCCGCTGTTACAAAAGGTATTAGTGCAGAAATTTGGATTGCTGGAGCGGAAATGAAAACGGGAAGGTAATCCTTCCCGTTTGATTCAATATTTGTGAACGGTAATACGTCCATCCGTGTTCTGTTGGCGCGAGCCCTCTCCCATTCAATTCGATGTCATCTTATTATTATTTGTTTTATTTATTATAAGCGATTCGGTTTTTTATTATTTATTGTTCTTATTGGTTATCGAGTCTGTTTTTGTTATTCGTTATTGTTGTTATGGTGCGCTTATAAGAGCAGGTTGCGTGCCAAAAATAAAAATCCGTTCTGTTTCAATGTATTAGGATTTTTCCTCTNNCTCTGGTTAAGACTTTAGTATGAGAATGATGTTACGAAATCTCTCGCGATGTGTTACCTGTGTTTCCCGGTTCGGTAACAAAATTGTGAGTTATTTCTCAGTTTTCGACAGTTATCCGGGGAACTGATTTGGAGGTGGGTTTTTATATGGTTCTTTAGTATGAGCACAGACGACGCGCCCCATTCTCCTGTTCCCCTTTTTCGGAGTAGGGTAAAGAACTTAAGTCGGAAGAGTAGGGCTTGGAGCAGCTCGGATCAGGGTTTTCCTGATGAGGCACTTTGAGTGGGCTTGGTCCGAGGAATACCCAGGCGCTGGCGGCGTTCCCACAGACATTTCCGGCTGACACCGAGTTTGCGAGCCAGCTCTGTTTCGCTCATGGAGTCCTGATNNTCCAGGGAAAGATCTTCAGTAGGATCGTTGTTCGAACGTTTTTGACGGTTGCCACTTGCGAACACAGGCTCGTCATCATCCACTTTGACCAGGTCTAAATCGATCGCCAGTAATGAGTGGCTGATTTCCCGTTCGTCCTCACACAAGATTACCGCGCGCTGAATGGCATTCTCCAGTTCGCGAATATTGCCAGGCCAAGTGTAGGTCGTGATGGCTTGGATCGCCTCGGGAGATAATACTAGAGATGGTTTCTTCAGTTCGGCGCAGTATCGGTGCACGAAGGTTTCTGCCAGTGCCNNCCCCCGTTCCCGTAGAGGCGGCAGCTTCAGTTGTACAACATTGATTCGAAAGTATAAATCTTCTCGGAACTTACCCTCCCGCGAGAGCTTGCCTAGATCGCGGTGTGTCGCGGCGACCAGGCGTACGTCCACCTTGCGAGACTCAACCGAACCGATCGGGCGAACCTCGCCTTCCTGCAGCACCCTTAAAAGACGGGCCTGGGCCTCCATGGGGAGCTCGCCGATTTCATCCAGGAAAAGTGTGCCTCCATCAGCGGCGGCCACCAGCCCCTCCCGGTTGCTCGCTGCGCCGGTGAATGCGCCTTTTTCATGGCNNCTCATCGAGAAACAAGGTGCCTTCGTGGGCGGTTTCAATTTTTCCCAGCGTCGTTTTGTTGGCGCCGGTAAATGCGCCTTTTTCATGGCCAAAAAGTTCGGCCTCGATGAGCGTGTCGGGGATCGCGGCGCAGTTGACGGAAATCAACGGTCTGTCTCGCCGCGGGCTCTCCCGGTGCAGTGCTTTAGCAACCAGCTCCTTCCCGGTTCCGGTCTCGCCGTTTACCAGAACTGTGGCAGTGGTCGGCGCCACCTTGCGAATCTTGGCGTAAAGCTCTTTCATCTGTATCGAAGAGCCGATCATGCCGGCGACCGATTCGGTATTTTGTTCGCCGGATCTGGCGGGAGCTGCAGCCTTTTCGGATTTACTGAGAACCCGCTTGACCGCAGCCAGCATCTCGTCGTGGTCGAAGGGTTTCGCGATATAGTCGACGGCACCCATCCGCATGGAGTCCACGGCGGAGCGCAGACTGGCGTAGCTGGTCATGATAAGGACCGGAACGTCGCCGGCGGCTTGGATCAAATCGGTTCCGGGGGCTCCCGGCAAACGGAGATCCGAGATGATGAGGTCAAAGGCGTCCAAGTTGTACTTGCCGGCCTCCTTCACGGAAGAAGCTTCTTTGACGTCATATTTGTTGCGAACCAATAGCTTACGAAGGGCGGTGCGAATGATGACTTCGTCTTCTACTATCAGGATTTTGCTCATATGTCAGCGTTACTTCGTTCAAAAAACCTTCACAGTGTTACTCTTCGAATCATGGCTTGCAAGATTTAAAGGTAACGTAATGATAAACCGGGTACCGCACTGCCGCTCGGAAAAGGCTGGCGACTCGATCTCGATGGTGCCTTTGTGATCTTCGATGATGGTATAAACGAGTGCGAGGCCCAGGCCGGTTCCTTCACCGGGCTCCTTGGTGGTGAAGAAGGGTTCGAAGATCCGATCCACCACCTCCGGCGCTATGCCAACCCCTTCATCTGTCACCATCAATCGGGCGAATTCACCATCGATCGCACTTTCTACCACGATCTTCCCGCCCGCGGCGCTGGCATCCCGTGAATTGGATAGCAGATTGACGAAAACCTGAATCAACCGTTGCGAGTCGGCCTGCAGTATGAGGTCTTTCGCCACTTGATTGTCGAAGATTACGTGGTTGCGTTCCTTTTGCAGGGATAGGAGGTTGATCGCCTCCTGGACGCATTCGCGCGGGTTGACCTCTTGTAAAACGTTGTCGACTCGCTGGCCCGCGTGAGAAAAGCTCACAAGCGACTGTACGATCCTTGTTACCCGTCCTGTCAACGAAAGAATCTGGTCACCGGTTTCCAAGATTTCGGGGTTATCCGTGTCATATTTTAGATTTTGCGCGAGACACGCTATGCCCGTAACCGGGTTGCCGATCTCATGCGCAACTCCCGCCGCCAGGCGGCCGACCGAGGCAAGTCTCTCACTGTGGACCAGTTCCTGCTCCAGCATCTGAAGTTCGGTGACGTCCTCGAGCAATATCACCTGCCCGTCTACCTGATGAGCCAGCGAAGAGGGGATAGACGCTTTGTGCAGGGTGATCCAGTGGGCGTGGTTATTGAGCATGATCTGCCGTTTATAAAACCGCGGCTCCGCAGAAAGCGCGAACTTCGTGAGCAGTCGTCCCCAAGGTTCCACAACATCCTCCAAATGGGATCCAGTGACTTCACTGCTGGCGATGCCGGTGAGCTCCGCCATGGCGCTGTTCCACATCAGAATCTCCATGTCGGCCCCGATGGAAAAGGTGGCGAGCGGAAGTTCCTCAAGGGTGCGGCGGTGGTAGATTCGCAGGTTGTTAAGCTCGGCTGCCAAGCCGGTGAGGTGGTCGCGCACTTGGCTTAACCGGCTTTCGATTAGATTGATGTCGGTCGCGCCCGGGGATTCTGGCACCTTGTAGGGCACCAGGCGGTCCATGATCTCGCTCGCCATCGAAATCCCCATCAGACTTGAAAGGTTGGCTTCAATTTCGTCCCGCAATCGCCGTAGAGCATATGGGCGGCTTTCATTGGCGGTCATACCGAGACGTTGCAGTGCTCGATGTACCTCAGTTTGAGCGGTGGACCGTCCGATTCGCGTGCTCAGGCGTTCAATGATTTCGGTCGGCGAGCGAATATCCAGCGCTAAACGTATCGGATGGCTCAGCTCGTCATCAGAGCAGAGCTCGGCACTGTAGCGCTCTTCGTCGGATTGCCGGCTCATGTAAGAAACCAGCAAGAACACCAGGGTGTTGAGTCCTAGGCTCCAGAGGGTAATTCGGTCCCACTCGGAGATGCCCAGAGGAATCGGGTGATCCCAGAAGGGCAAGGTCGCGCTTGTCCAACCCTGCATCATCGGCAGCATCAGCCCAAAAAACCAGATGTTACTGCCGACCATTAGCCCGGCAATAAACCCCCTGCGGTTACCCTTTGGCCAATGGGCAACTGCCATAACCCCGGGAAGTAGCTGAAGGGTGGCAATAAAAGCGGCGAGCGCCAGCTCCGTCAAATTGAATCGGTTATTAAGCGCCACGTAGAACAGATAACCGCTCAACATAACCGAAACGATCAGTGCGCGACGCATCCAGATCAATTGGCCGTAAACGTCGCGTTTGGCACGGATGTGAATGATCGGCAGCAGCCAATGGTTGAGTATCATGGTCGCCAGCGCAAGGGCAATAGCCACCATGGCGCCGGTGGCGGCGGAAAGTCCGCCGACAAATGCAATGACTGCGAACCCGCTGCTGCCGGCTGCCATAGGAACCGAGAGAGGAAAGTATTGGGCAGGACCGTCCAGATCCAATGCTTTGCCACCCCATAAAATGGGAAAAATCGGTAAGGCCATCACCAGTAAGAACAATGGAAATGCCCAGGTCACTGTTTGGTTGGTGTGTTTAACAGGGTTTTCAACCACCGTCATATGAAATATATGGGGCATGGACACGGCAGTGGCAATGAAAGCCAGTAAAAGTGCATGTACGGACGCGTCCCCCGGCGAGCTTAATGCGTCCAGGTGTTCGGGATTTTCGGCGAGCCACCGGTCGAGGCCCGATAAGCCTCCGAAAACTTCATAAAGAACGAAGAAGCCAACAGCCAATAAACCGAATACCTTAATCAAGGATTCAAAAGCCATTACCGTCACCAAGCCCTTGTGGTGTTCACGGTTGGAGCCGAATACAGTGGTGAATAAGGCGATAGCGACACAATAAATCAGCGCAAAAGACTGTCGGATCCCAAATTCCGACAGGGCTGGGCTAAGGGCTTCATGATTATTGCGGGTAAACAGATGAATAGTATCCGCCACGGCTTGGATTTGCAGGGTGAGCAGTGGCGCCATCGCCATCAGCATGACCAAGGTCACCATTCCGCCAACGGAATGGCTGTGATAGCGAAACACCAGGAGGTCCGCCATGGAATTAACCTGGAATCGGCGTGCGAGCTCCACCAGCGGCTTCAACGCATAGGATGAAAACAAAAAGAGGGCACCGGTGCCGAGGTAATAGGCTAGCGCACCGTAGCCAAACCGCTCGGCCAAGTCGACGACGCCGTAGAACGCCCAAGCGCTCGCAAAAATCCCCAGGGAAAAGATATAAGTGACGGGGTGGGAGACCACCCGGTCTGACACCCAGCCCCTCTCGGTGGTATAGGCAATCGCGAAAAGCACACCCAAGTAGGTGATGCTGATAAGCGCAACTTCGGCAAAATTAAGTGTCATGTTTGGTGTCGCGCTTTTGAATGAAATACGCGCCCACTATGACTGCGAGCCAAATGATAAAGGGCTTATACCAGCCGCTCCTGGCGTCGGTCACCCACTCGAGTAATGCCGGCAGAAAAATATAGGCAACCAGAAGTAAAAGTATTAGGGGACTTTGGCGGTTCATAAGCAGGTGCGACGAGCATAGGGTGGGCCGATGGTACTTAGGTGGTACCGCTTACGCAAATCCTGTTTATCGTCAAACTCCATGCATCTAATACTTTCGGACTGTAAAATGCTCGAATAAAAATAAGTTCTGATTTATTTCTAGTTCATTAGTATTAGTCGAGCAGTTTGGGGGTATCGAAAATCGCTCGAACTCATTGAACACTATGAAAAACCGACGGTTGGCCCCGTATCTCGTTGAGGGCTCTCGCGCCATGGAGTAAAATCGCCGACCGGGACTAGACAGCCGTAGTAGAAACGGCTGTTGATCGAAGATAGGGTGGAGAAGTGGAAGTGTTCTCCACGTTTTTTGGGCGCCCCTCTCTGTCGAGCCCGTCTGTCTGTAGGCTTTCTAGTGTAATTCCCTTCAGCTTTATTTGGACAAACAAGGATTGGAACGGAGCACCGCATGAAAATTCTCCAAGGGCGAGTGGCAATCTGGGCAATGTCGATCGGCCTTATATTGGCTTCCGGTTGCTCGCAAAACAGTTCGGAGATTGCTCCGGCGCAACAGCAGCCCAGTACCGCGGCGCTCGACGATCTACCTAAGGTCATTCCTCCCGCGGAGGTAGGGCAGGTCAATAAGCCGGCGGGCAGTCTGGCTGAGCATGTGCTCGTCGATGCGGGCAGCCTGCAATTTGCAGATTCAAATCTATTAGTGCCTTTGAATGGCGCTGTAACGAGTCAGTCTGGGGTTCCGATCAAGCTAGCCCGTTGGGACCAGATCGAAGGTCCTGAGGTCACCATTCTCAATCGGCACGAGCCGCAAACCGAAATTCTCACCCCCGACGTGACGCAAACGACTAAGCTGGTTTTCCGTCTTTATGGGGTCAACAGCGCTGACTTCGCGAATTCCGATACGACCACCGTTGTAGTCCAGCCTCTGGAAAACATTGCCAAAGTCGTCAGCGTTTCGGCAGACGAAAAGGGCACGCAAATTCAATTTCGAGTCGCCTTGGCGCGGCCGGCGGTCGATCCTGTAGTGATCGAGTACGAGACTGTGGACGGCACTGCAGTCGCGGGTGAAGATTTTGAGTACCGGCATGAGTTTCTCGTGTTTCAGCCGGGTACAACCGAAGGTGCGATCACCGTCGACCTGATGCAGGATGAAGTGCAGGAGGACTACGAATACTTCGAGCTCAAACTTGGCGGTGATTTTTACGATGGCCAAATAACCAAGCGGATTAACCTGCGCGGAATAGGCGTCATAGTCGATCCGACGTTCGAACAAGCGGGTCCGGCATTCCCGACCACGAAGCCGCAA
Organism: Marinagarivorans sp. UBA5870; assembly: GCA_002432555.1. The sequence continues at coordinate 501 of DJFO01000178.1, read as the reverse complement.
GACGAAGGCCCGTCCGATGCCACGCAAGAGCAGCTCAACGGCTCGGCGGGGGTTCTGCGTGTGAACCTCACTTGGCCGGAATCGGCGGATGATCTCAATCTGCAAATCGTGGACCCCTGCGGCAACCCCCTCTACATAGACAACACCCCCGTCGAGTGTTTGGGTGGTGCGGGTTTGTTTGACCCTATAGCCGATTCGAACGACTGGGAAAATGCCTTCTGGCCCGACAACGCGGCACCCGGCGAATATCGGGTCCGGGTGCAGCATGCCGCTGGGCTGCCCACGGATTACGATGTGCGCATATTCACGGGAGACACTAACAAGCGGTTCAGCGGTACGGTCGCCAATGGTGACACCGTGGAATTTTCATTTAATGTCGAGGGCGTTTTAGGTTCCAGCAGTTCCACTTCATCCTCGAGCAGTTCAAGTTCGTCGAGCTCTTCAAGCAGCTCAAGCAGTTCGTCATCGAGTTCATCATCCAGCTCTAGCTCTAGCTCTAGC